>NZ_BDIR01000010.1 GCF_001895145.1 Arcobacter sp. LA11
GTCCAGCAACACTTAACATAAGTGCTTGGAAAGAGCTAATATGCCCTTCTTTATCATGAACAGTATCTCTTAAAATATTAAACATTTTGAAAAAGTATCTAAACTGTACAAACTTAGAACTTACTGTAAAAAATATACCCAAAGCAGGAAGTAAATATATTAAAATATTTCCCCAAATAAGGTTATTTAAAAAGTCATTTATTTCAGCTAACATCTGTTTCTCCTTTTTAGTTAAGAGAAGTTTAACATGGGCAAGAGGGTTAAAAGTGTTTTTTGTATTTGAAAAGTAATAAAAAGTAAAATTATTAACTTTACTTTTTATTAGATGATTAGACTAACATTTTTTAAGAAGTTTTTTTAACCATTTTTCAGCAGTTTTTACATCTTCAAATCTTTGAGACTTTGCTACTTGGTCTTGACCTTCATAAAATCTAACTCTAATTCCATCTTCTACATGGTCGATTTTTGTTCTAGTGATTTTCGCCATATTAAGAAAAACTCTTTCATTTAATTGTACAAACATATTTTTCCTTTTTATTTTTATTGATTTTAACATAAAATTCAAAAAAGGTAAAATATTTTTTACTTTTTATTTCAATTTATCTATGTATTGCTTACTTTTGTATCTCTTTACTTTTTTTATAATTCTTATTATAATATATTTTTAAAAGGATTTACTATGAACTCTTTACCTTATTCACAAAATAGTTTTATAGATGAAATCAATTCTGTATTAGTTGATTTTTTTGAAGTATGTAAAAACTTTATATATAAACATCACAAAATATTAGGCTACTTCTAGTCTGTAAAAGTACTACTTTCCATAGTATAATCACGTTTAACTTCTGCAATTCTAATTCTATAATCTTTAAAAATAGAGTCTCTACCTTTTTTTTGTGCCGCCATATGATCAATATTTGCTTTCCAATCAAGTAATGATTTTTCATCTTCCCAAAAAGATAAAGACAATAATTTACCTTCATTTACTAATGACTGAAACCTTTCAATAGACAAAAAACCAGGCATTTTAATAAGTTGTTCTTTTAATATTGCCGCAATATCTAAATATTGGTCTTTCTTTCCATCTGCTATTTCTACTTCAAATATTACTGAATACATTAGTTTCCTCTTCTAACATTAGTAATTGTTTTTCCACCAATAGCATAATTATCAGTAGATATTTCATCAATAGTTACTACACAAGTTTTTTCACCACGTCCAAAAACTTCAACAAAAGAATTTGTCAATTTTTTTGCC
The DNA here is from genome assembly GCF_001895145.1 of Arcobacter sp. LA11. Taxonomy (NCBI): domain Bacteria; kingdom Pseudomonadati; phylum Campylobacterota; class Epsilonproteobacteria; order Campylobacterales; family Arcobacteraceae; genus Arcobacter; species Arcobacter sp. LA11. Next base: position 1,258 of record NZ_BDIR01000010.1, read on the forward strand.
AGTTGTTCTTTCTGCTCTTTTGTAGCACCACCATCTTCATGTGTCATTTTTACATTTATAATTGGCAAAATTTATCCTTTTTACAATTTCTTTTGTTCTTCAGTCATAATTGTTTTAGAGAAAAATAATAGCAAAATTCCACCAAATACAATTAATGCAGTTAAATATAATGCATAATCATAGTTTCCATATTTTTCAACAAAATATACAGAATAAAGAGGAGCCACAACTTGTCCTATTCCATAAGAAGTTGTAACAGCTCCCATCAATACAACAGGATTGTTTCCTGCAAGTTTGCCACCTAAATTCATAAATAAAGCAACTAATCCAACAAAAGTCCCACCATATAGAACTCCACTTAATAAATTTAAGTAAATATTAGAAGTCATTGTTGGAATCAAAATACCTATCATCTGTATGAATAATGTAATCATAATAATATTAACACTTCCATACTTATGAGCTAATCTCATCCAAATAATACAAGATGGTATCCCAGCTAATCCAACTAATGTCCAAGTTAAATTTCCATATCCTTCTAAGCCTTCTAATGAATTAATAATGTCCGGTAAAAATGTAGCTTGAACTACGAAACCAACACCTTCTGTAAAATATGCAACAATAATTAAAATCACAAAAAAATTAAAAAGTGATTTATCAAACTTATGTTTTACAATTTTTGTTTCTACTTTTTTATCAAAACAAAGTATATACATAGAATAAATTGATGCAACTGTTGCAAATATTGTTAATACAATCCAAGAATCTTTCCAATCTGCACCTGAGTTTAAAACAGCTCTAGATATTAAATCAGTGGTTAAAATAGAGAATCCAATTCCTGAGAAATGAATTCCCATAGCTTTTGTTTTATTTTCAAAATTTAATTTTGACATTACAATTGCAGAACCAACGACAAAAGTCATAGCTGCTCCAAATCCAGCAATAATCCTAGAAATCAACCATACTGTTTCATTTTCTGTTAAACCTAAAATAACCGTAGTTCCTATACATAAAACAATACCCATTCTAAATAAAATCACTTTTTGATTAATATCTTTTATAAACATTGAAAGTATTGAACCACTTAAATATCCAGCAAAGTTCACAGAAGCTAAAATTCCTGCAAAAGTAACTGTTAAAAATCCATCAAGCATAGGAGGAAGAAGAGATGTAAATGCAAATCGTGCAACCCCTAGGCCAATAATTACAGCAATAATTCCTGCAATTAATATAGAGATATTATTGTTTCTATCTAATAAATTTAAATTCATAAAGCTCTTCCCTTTTTTATAAATATTTTGTATAATATCACCAAAAGCGATAGAATGTCAAATATAAAATCGTGATAAGTGATATAAGGAAAAGCGATATGGATTCAAATTTATTAAAAGTTTTTGTAGCAGTAGCAAACAATAAAAGCATATCTTTAGGGGCGCAAGAGTTAGGTTTTGCACAATCTAATGTAACTTCAAGAATCAAACAACTTGAAAAATCAATTGGACAAGCACTATTTCATCGTGTTCCAAAAGGTGTAATTCTTACGCAAGAGGGAGAAAAACTTTTTAAACATGCAGTAGAAATAGTACATAAAGTAGAAGATGCCATACTAGATATGCAAAATATTGAAGAACAAAAAAAATTAATCGTTGGTTCAACAGATTGTAATGCAGCGGTAAGAATTTCATCTTTTTTAATGAAACTTCATGAAGACTATCCAAATACACAACTAGAACTTTTAACAGGAACAACAAGAGATGTTACACAATTACTTTTAAACTATAAAGTTGATATTGCTTTTATAAGTGGGGAACCAAAAGATGAAGAATTAATGGTTCTAAAAAAATATGAAGAAGAGATAGCGATCTTAGAAACAAAAAAAGGAAAATCACAAAATGTAGTTTTATCCTTTAAAGAAGGTTGTGCTTATGATGAATTTTTAAAAAACTACTATAAAGAAAAAGGAATCCAAACAGAAAAATCTCTTGCGTTTGGGAGCCTAGAAACTATACTTGCTTGCGTAAAATCAGGTATGGGTAAAACTTTACTGCCAACAAACCTTGTAGAAAAACTAGGATTTAAAGATGAATTAAAAATTACTAAACTTAATAAAAACACTGCTTATATCCCTACTTGTTTAGTATGTCGAAAAGATTATATTCCTAAAATTGCAGATTATTTAAAAAACTTAGAGTTTTAATTCTCTATCATTTTTTTTCCTTTTTCTGTAAGGTAAGGATATATATTTATTTTAAAAACAATTTTTTTTGTTTCTTGGATAGCTTCTTTTACATTTTTCCCTGTAGTTTGTGCAAAAAAATGCCAATATGAAGATATAAACCAATTTAATCTTGCTCTTAAACTAATATCCTCAATACTTGCATTTTCCATTATTTCTAAAGATATAAAATATCGTATCAAACTCTCTATTTGAGTAATCCTTTTTTTTTGATTTTTTAAAAACATTTCTTTTAATTGGGGATAAATAGCCATAAGTGTATTTATATCTCTCATTAAAAATCTATATTCCCAAAATAACTCCCCATATCTATCAAACATTATGTCAAGCTCTTTTATGGGATTATCACTATTTAATATAATTTCAAAACTATTGAAATTTTCAAATGAAAAAGACATATCACTATATAAATCTTTAATAATATCTTCTTTATTTTTATAATGATAATAAAGATTCCCTGGGCTAATATTTGCAGATTTTGCTATATGATTTGTAGTTACACTTAATGTATCTGAGTTATTAAAAAGATCTATTGCACTTTTTTTTATTTTTTGTTTTGTTTTAGATAATTTCTTTTTTTCCATATAAAAGTTTACCATAATTAGAGTAATTGCACTATTAGTTTCTTTATTTTTAGAGTAATTACTCTAATTTTAAGCTGTATGTTATAAACTAACTATTACAATTATAAACTAAGGACTTAAAATGAAACTATCTAAACCTGGTGCTGGACTTCCAAATATGGAAAGATTGATAATAAAAAATATATTAGTACCCTCCGTTCGTATTATATTTACTTGGGATATTGCACTTTTGTATCTAAAAAAAGAGATAAAACTTATTAAATCTTTAGTAGAAAAACTTCCCAAAGAACTACATCAAAAACAAGTTATTATTGATAGAGTATTTGCTATAGAAGATAATACAAGACAATTTTCAATCAATATGGTATTAGAACATCTTACAATTGCAGGTAATGCTGTTATGCTTGTAATAGAAACCTTATCACAAGAAGAAGAGTTTCAAAAAGAAATTAAGATTGAAGATGTAAAACCTAAAAAAAATAAAGAGGAACAATTATCTGAGTTTTTGGAATTTTATAACAAATATTTTGAATATATAAATAAACATCCAAAAAAACAATCAAAAACAAAGAAAAAACACCCTTGGTTTATCGAGTTTAATAACTATGACTGGAGTATATTTATGTTTATGCATACTTTTATCCATAGAAGACAAATTGAAGCTATCATAAAAAAATTAGGAGAAGATTGTGATCAATACTAATATCGTAGGAACAATGATAAGAATAGTAGGAATTTTTCTATCACTTATCATTTTTTGGTATTTAACAATAAATTCTATATATTTTATTTTTACAATAATTTTAAATATTGAATTTTCTTTTAATGTTAGTTTATTATTGCTTCTTTTTATTCTAATATTTAGAGCTTTTTATCCTAAAAATGTATTTAAATAATTATTCTAAAAAATAAAAAACTACTTTTTATTTTTCAAAACATGTTCTTCCACTACCCAATTTGCAAAAGGTATTGAAGAAGTAAATGCTGGACTTACGGCATTTAATACATGAACAGAATTTTCATCAGATTCTACTACAAAATCTTGAACTAACTCTAAAGTTTTTTTGTTTAGAAGTTGAGCTCTTATTCCAGGTGTACTCCAAGAATCGAATCCTATATCATCCATATTTTTAGTTAATTTTCTAGCTAATCCTTTTAAATGAGAAAAACTATATTTTTTTACTTCTGTAAAGGCTAATTCTCTAAATCCAAAAGCATTTGTTAAAAATAGTTTTGCTTCATAATAAATGATTTGAAAAAACTCTTTTATATTAAAATTATCAAAGCCTTTATAATTTTCTCTCCAAAAAGCTGGTATTGCAGTTGGTCCTATTTTACTCTCATTATCAACAGTAAGAGTAAAATGAACTCCTAAAAATGGATTTGCAAGATTTGGTACTGGATATATATTTGTTTTTAACTGTGAAATATTATCTTTATCTTTTAAATATATTCCTTTAAATGGAATAATTACAAAATCTTTTGAAAAATTGAAATCATTAGCAATTTTATCAGCATATAAACCTGCACAATTTATAACTTTTTTAGCTTCAAAATCACCTTTTGAAGTAAACACTTTATTTCCAGTTGAAGATTCATATTCACAACCCATTATAAGAAAAACACCCAGTTCTTGAATAACTTTTGCAAACTCTTGTGTTACTTCTTTTGGATTTACTGTTGCAGTACTTGGACATAAAAGTGCTTTCTTATAAGTTGCAACATTTGGGTACATTCTATCAAGTTCTTCTTCGTCTAACCAGTGAAGTTCTACACCATTTACATCTCCTCTTTTTTTCAACTCTTCTAAACCTTCAAGTTCTTTTTCATCTTGTGCAACAACAACTTTTTTGCAAGCATTTACTTTTAAGTTTCGCTCTTCACAAAACTCTTTAAGTGCTGCATTTCCTTCTTTAGTAAACTTAGCCTTAAGAGAATTTGCAGTGTAATAAAATCCAGCATGTAAAACACCAGAATTTCTTCCACTACTATGCATTGCAACTTCGTTTTCTTTTTCTATTACAAGTATTTTCGATTCAGGGAATCTTTCTTTTAAATTCTTTGCAATGTTAAGCCCAATAATTCCAGCCCCAATTATTAGATAATCATACATTTTTTAATATCCTAACTCTTCATTTACTAAGATTATATTTATTCTATCTTGCTCATCTGCTTTTATATATGTAAATTTATTTGCAATATTATCAAGATTATGTCTTGGTTCTTTTCCATTTATTTTTGCAAGATTATTCATTCTATCTACATTTTTTGTTGCGGCAACTTCCATTAGTCTTTTAAATCCATCCTCTAAAGTATCAACTATTTTATTTATTCCAGCAATAACTAAAACTTTTTTTGGTCCAAAGATTAATGCAGCAACTCTGTTGCCACTACCATCTGCATTTACAAGTTTTCCATCTCTTGTAATTGCATTTGTTCCTGTTACATAAATATCAGTTAACATACCTTTTCTTCTTCTATTGGTATTTTCTTCCATAGTAATACCTTTTTCATACTGATTAAAAAGTGTTATATCCTCTCTTTTAACTAAAGAATCTAAAAGACCAATATCTTTTACAGTTGTAGAACCACCAAGTCCTACACTCATACCACTTTTTATCATGGAACTTGCTAAGTCAAAGGCTTCTTCTTTTCTCTCTACAAAATGAACTTTATAACCACAACTTTCAAGCGTTTCAATTAACTTTTTCATATTCTTTTCCTTCTTTATACATCATCTTATGTAAGCCCATAGAAACAACAAATATAATCATCCCTATAATATGTGTGTTATTAACAATACCAAAGTAACTTTCAATATCAAATGCACTATCAGGAGTTAAAAGTAATACTACTGATACAGCAAATACAAATCTTTCTAAAATTGACATCTTTTTGTCCCAATAACCTTCCATAACTATTGCAAAAGCAGCAATACCAAAGATACCAAAAAAGAAAATCTCAAATCTTTCAATCCATGTTCCAGTTACAAGAGGAGTAAAAGCAAAAAGTAAAGGAATAATATACATCCCTTTTCCTACCTTCCATGATACAAGACCTGTTTTCATTGGTGGAGTTTTTGCAATAGCAGCTGCGGCAAATGCTGCAAGACAAACAGGGGGTGTTAGATTAGAATCTTGAGATAACCAAAATATTATTAAGTGTGCTGATAAAAGATACATTGTAACTTCTGGGATATCAATACCTGCATTTACAAGTGCTGCCATTTCTGGACTTAACATAAGCCCAACTAACGCAGGAGCAGAAAGTACAGATAAAACAACATATGAAGCAGTAACAGGTAATCCCATACCAAGTACAAGTGAAGCAATAGCTATTAAAACAATAGCTATTAGTAAAGAGTTACCTGACCACTCCATAATAAGCTGAGAAAAAGTAATACCAACACCAGAGATATTAATAATACCAACAATAACACCAACTGCAATAAGTAAAACACCAGTTACAATCATATTTTGACTACCAAGTGCTAAAGCTCCTAAAATCTCCTTTACACCCATTCTTTTATTTTTTGTTAAATATGATGAAGCAATAATTGCAACAATGGCAATACCTGCTGCATAAGTAGGAGTAAATCCATAAACTAAAAGCCCAACTAAAGTTGATAATGGAATAATAAAATGGAAACCTTCTCTTAAAAGTGGAAGAATTTTAATATTATTATTACTCCCTTTAATATCATTCTCTTTTGCATGAATATGAATATAAACAGAAATTGAAGCAAAATATAAAATTGCAGGTAAAACAGAAACTGCAATAATAGTTACAAATGGGATGTGAGTCATTTGAGCCATAATAAATGCCCCTGCTCCCATAATTGGAGGCATGATTTGCCCACCCGTACTCGCTGCTGCTTCAACTGCAGCGGCAAAAGTTCCTCTAAATCCTGCTTTCTTCATCATTGGAATTGTAATAGAACCAGTTGAAACTGTATTTGCAACTGCTGATCCTGAGATTGTTCCCATTAAAGCTGAAGAAAAAACTGCAACATGACCAGTTCCACCAGTAAATCTCCCAGCTACAGCATCTGATAGATCAACTATAAAATCTCCTGCTCCTGATTTTAATAAAAAAGCAGCAAATAGAATAAACATAAATACATAAGTAGAAGAAATTGTTGCAATAGGCCCAAATAAACCTTCACTTGTATAGAACATTCTATAAAGAAATCTTTCTACACTCATTCCACCAAAAGCAAAAACACCTTCAAAATGTTGTCCTAAAAATAATAAATAAGCTATACAAAAAATAATAATACCAGGGATGATATATCCTGTTGATTTTTTCACCATTATAGTTGCCAAAGCAATTGTCATACCTGCAACTATTAAATCACTCATTCTCATTTGAGAATTTGCAACTGCATATAAACTTTCTTCAAAAAACATCATATAAAAGAAAGTACTTAGAGATAAAACTGCAAAAATCAAGTTTAAAATACTTACTTTATTTTCTTCTTTTGCAGCTTCATATGTTAAAAAACCTAAAGATGCAAGAAGTGCAAAGTGGGCTGAGTTAAACCATAAATCACTAATTCCACCCCAAATATTTACACCAAAATGAAAAAGTGAAATAAAAATTGCATACACAAAAGTTATCTCTTTAAAATATTTTATTGTTATCATTATTTTATCCTCGAAATTTATAATTAAATTTATAACCTACATAAACAATAGGCAATCACTTATGTAGTTTATAAGCTAGTAGTATTTTCAAGAAGAGTAAAAAACTCTTCTTAAAATTTATATTTATTTAGCCATTAAAGAGCTAGGAATATTGATACCTTTTTCTTTATAGAACTTTGCTGCACCTGGGTGTAAAGGCATTGGTAAACCAGCAATTGCTTTTTCTAAAGCCATAGCTTTTGTTGCTTTATGAACAGTATTTAAGAAAGGTAGATTTTCATAAATAGTTTTAGTTAATAAATAAACAGTTTGCTCTGGAGTATCTTTTGTTACAACTAATAAGTTTGGTTGTGCAATTGTATTAATATCTTTTGTTTGACCTGGATATGTTCCAGATTTAATAGTAAATGGAGTCCATACAGGATAGTTATCATTAATTGCTTTTAAATTATTTGCATCAAAATCAAGTACTCTAATTTTATCATTACCAATTGAAGCAAATGCATTTGTAACAGCTGATGTAGGAGGTCCTGACGGTGTATTCATACCTTGAACTTTTCCATCTTGAAGTGCTGTTGAACTTGGAGTATATCCTAAATATTGTACATTCATTTTATTAAAATCAACACCTAATGAACCCATGATAGTTTCAGCAGATACTCTAGAACCTGAACTTCTTCCACCAATTGAAAATCTTTCACCATAAAGATTTCTTAAATCCATAATATTACCTGTTTTTGCAAAATCCGATTTAATAGTAAATTGCTCAACATTTTGCCATAACATAGATACTGATCTTAAGTTTTTCTTTGGTTGACCTTCATACTTAGCTTTTCCTTGCCATGCCATTGAACCAAAAAGACCTTGTAAAATTGCAAAGTCAACTTCACCTTTTTCTAACATATCAACATTTTCACCCGAACCTGCTGATGTAATTGCTGAGAAAGTAAGTTTTTCTTTTTTAGCTAATTTTAAAGATGCAATTGTTGCAATCCCTACTCCAACTGGATAATAAGTTCCACCTGTACTTGCAGTTGCAATAACATATTTTTGCTCAGCTTTTTTTGCACTAGCAACAGTAATTAATGATGCTGCTAATACAGAAGAAATAGCAAGCTTTTTAAGTAAATCTAATTTCATTGTAATCCCCTTTTTTTTTTCTACAATGAAAGTATAACATAGAATCGATAGAAATTGTTTCAAAATTGTTTCAAATTTATAAATTTAGTTTAAAAGCACTTTAAATAGGGCTTTAATTTTATTCTACAATATACCCAAGTCCTTTTTTTGAAACAATAAAGTCATTTTTAGATATTTTATCTTTTACTCTTTTAATAACTGTACGTAGCGTTGCATCTGAAGTATTTGTATCTTGCCATACTTCTTTTTTTAGAATCTCGTTAGTATTTATTTCACCTTTTTTTGAAATCATTGCATGAACAAGTAGTGTTTCTTTTTTTGATAGGCTAACAATATCTTTTCCATCATATAAAAGCTTTTTACTTATATCATATGTATATGTAGAATTAATCTTTATTGGTTTCTCATCAAGTTTTTTTTCTAAAGGAGCTGATTCTAATATTGAATTTTTAACTTTTTTTAGTATCTGCATAATATTTTCCACAACAAGTGGTTTTACAAAATAACTTATTACATTTAAATTTATTGACCTGAAAAGATATTCTTCATCTTTAAAAGCTGATACTATTATAAACTTTTGTTCTTCATGTATTGAAGCTATTTCTTCAAGCATTGTAAGCCCATCTTTATCTGGCATTTTTATATCTGTAACAATTACATCAAAATATTTATTTTTTTTTGAATCTTCTAAAAACTTATCAAAACCTTCTTGTCCATTAGCTGCTACTTCAACTTCATCAAAAATAGTATCAAGATAAAAACCAAGTATCTCCCTTGCATCTTCTTCATCTTCTACTAATAAAACTCTTGTGATTCTACTCATTACTACTCCTACATCTCTAAAGGTAAAGAAATTTTAAAACAAACTCCATTTTCAATATTTTCAACTTCAATATGACCTTTCATATTTGTTTCAATAATTGATTTAGTCATATAAAGACCTATTCCTGTACCTTGCGTTTCAAATTTTGTTGTAAAATATGGTTCAAAAATTCGTGAAATAATATCATCATCTATTTGTCCACCATTGTTAGAAATATTTATATTTAATTTTCCATTTTCTTTAAAAGTATTAATTTCTATATATGATTCAAACTCTTCAGTCTCTTTTCTTAGATTTATTGCATCTTGAGCATTATTAAGAATATTTAATAAAGACTGTTTTAATTCATTTTCATAATTTAAAATCTTCATGTCTTTTATATTCGTAGATAACCTTATATTATCACTATTTAATTGTGCTCTAATGATTTCTAAAGTTGAAGCAATAGCATGACCAATTGTAAATTCACTCATAGACTTCGAAGGTCTATAAAAATTTCTAAAATCATCAATTGTTTGAGACATGTATTCTATTTGAGTAAAAGACTTATCAAAATACTTATTTAGCATATTTAAATTTGCATTTTCATTTTTATAATTGTCTTTTAAAAACTGTAAAAATAAAGATACATTATTTAAAGGTTGTCGCCATTGATGGGCTATATTTCCTAACATTTCTCCCATAGCGGCAAGTTTACTTTGTTGTATTAATAATCTATCTTTTTGTCTATTTTTACTTAGTTCTTCTTCAACTTTTAATTTTAATTCCTCTTCACTAACTTTGATTTTTGTAATATCATTTATATATCCATAAAAATTTACTATATTTCCAGAGTGATCTTTTAAAATCAATGTTCTACATGAAATCCATCTAATTTCATTTGCTAAGTTTAAAGCTCTACATACAAAAGTAAAATCACTCAAATCTTTATTTATAGCTGCATTCATTGCTACTTTTACTATGTCTATATCCTCTTTATGTATTAAGTCTAGAAAATTCATATCGCCATTTTCAAAATCTTGCTTTGTAAAACCATAATTTTTTATTGAATTTGAAATATATTTTACTTCTAAGTTTTCATTGTTTAGAAGTTTAAATATAACTATTTTTCCATCTTCAACAAGTAATTCAACATCTAAAAGTTCTTTTTTCATTCTCTTATTTTTGTCAATATCCATTGACATCATAAGCATTCTTTTTTTACTAGTTTTTTTATCTACAAATAATCTACCTCGAGCAAGAATCCATTTAAAACCATCGTTTTTAGTTTTAAGTCTATATTCACAAAAAAAGTCCTCTTTTTTATTTGCAAATATCTCTTCAAAAATTTGCTCTACTTTATCTTTATCATCTTTATGAATAAGGCCAAACCAATCAGAAAAACTTTCAATCTCACCCTTGTCATATCCAGCTATTTCAAGCCACTTATTTGAAAAGTAGATTTTATTATTGTCAAAATCAATATCCCAAAGTCCATCATTTGAGGCAATAATTGCAAGTTCAAATCTATTTTTCCAGTGTTTTAAAGTATTTGTCCTAATTTGAAGTTTCTTGTTATATCTATTTAAAACATTTTTTGTGAAATTTGAGAAAAATAGAGAGAAAAGTATTAGAATTGTACTTATTAATATAATATAAGTGACAATTGTCAAAAATAGCGTGTTGTATTTATTTACAATATCTTTTGTATTAAACTTAATATTTTCATCATAATCTATTGATATCACAAACTTATACTTTGAATTATATAAACTATGATTATCAAAAGTAAAAGCTATTTCTTCATTTGCATCAAAATATTCTAATATTTCATATTTTTTACTTGTTTTTACATTTGAAAGTAATACATTTACATTATCATATAAGTTTTGATTTTTAAAATTATAAGTCATTTTAGAAAGTAAATCATAAAACCAAATACTATAATCATTTGTTCTATTTAGTAATTCTATCTCTTCAATAATAAGATTTTTCGTAATAAATCTAATATTTTCTATTTGAGAAAATGTTCCTACATAATAAGTTTTTCCATCTATATTTATAATATCAAAGAAACTTAACCTCAAAGCTCCTGTTAAATCATTTTTCCACTCTTGAAGATTGTATCTTCCTTGAGAATATATATATTTTAATACTATGTTTCTATATTCTTTTTCATACTTCCCAAATATGAGATTTGATAAAAACTCTATTCTATCATGCCCATAAAAGATATCTAAATTTTCTTTTTGGAAAAGCACAATATTTATATCATTTGATTCTTCATAACTTTGAAGAAACTCTATTGTTTTATCTAAAGGCATATTAAAAAAATTTGATTTTAAACTACCTATAATCTTATAAGTATGTTCTTCAAGTATTTTACTTAAACCAAGTAACTCTTCACTTACTCTTTTATCAATTAAAGTAGAAAAGTTTATTAGTTTTTCTTTTTTATCAAACTGATTATGTAATATCTCTTTTTGATTTAAAAGATCTAAATCTCTATTTTGTTTTGATTCTAAAATAATATATGTGATGATTATTGAAAAAAGAGAGAGTATTACTATAAAAGAAAGAGGTATTATTTTAAATATCTTCTCTATGTATTCTAAGTTATAAACTTTTTTATATTTTTTTGAATTCATATATTATGGTAACATAGAAAACACAAAAAAGTCAAAATTGTTTCATTAATGTTTTATTATTGTTTGGAAATATTGCCTATATTTTTTATGCTAAGTTAAATATCTTCAAGTTTTTGATCTTTTTTTTCATTTTTATTTATAACTATTTTAAACTCTGCACCTTTATAATTTATATGCTCATATTCAAAATCAACATTTTGGACACTTAATTTGCCTTTCATATGTTTTGAAACTATTTCTTCTGACATATATAGACCAATTCCTGTACCTTGTGATTGATGTTTAGTAGTAAAATACGGTTCAAAAATTCTATTTATTACACTATCCTCTATACCACCTGCATTATCTTTGATACAAATACAGACATTGTTATCTTTAAAAAAAACATCTATAAATATAAAAAGTTTTTGATCTTTTTTATTTATTAGTTCATCTTTTGCATTATTTAAAATATTTATCAATACTTGAATAAGTTCATTTTCAAATCCATATATCTCAATATCTTCAATATTTTTTATAAAACTTATATTGTTATTTATAAACTGTGAATTTAAAAGTGTAAATGTTCTTTCAAAAGCATTCGAAATTTTAAAATATTTTTTATTTTTATTAGGTTTAAAAAAATCTTTAAAGTCATCAATGGTATCAGAAAGATAATATGCAGAGTTTATAATCTTACTTGTGTAATTATCTACTTTCTCTTTATCTAATGCTCCTATCTCATAGTTTAGTTTTATACCACTTGCTGTTGTTGTAATTAAAGAAAGAGGTTGTCTCCATTGGTGAGCAATATTACCAATCATTTCACCCATAGCAGCTAGTTTTGATTGTTGAGCTAATATATTGTTTTTTTCTTCACTTTGATTAATTTGCTTAATTAAATTTACTCTCATAGTATTTATAGATTCTGTTAGTATATTTAATTCATTAAATTTAGCCTTTGTAGTATTATTGATTTTTAAAGGTTTATGTAAATTTTCTAAAGAGAGTTGATTTGCATACAATGCCATTTTTTCAAGTGGGTTAGTCAATAGTTTTTTCATAAAAAATATAATTGATAGTGATATTAAAAGCATTTTTATAATTTCTGTAAAAATTATACTAATTACATTACTTTTTAACTCTTTGTACATAGGAGCTAAATCAGCTATTACAATTAATTCCCCAATTTTATGTATTTTAGAATCAATAACTTTTTCTATTTCAAACTCTTTTTTTATAATATTAATCTTTTTTATTTTACCTACACTAATTGTCTTTTCATCATTTTCAATAATCTCGGCATAGATAACTTTTTCATTGTTTACAAGATTTTTTAAAAAAATATTAACTGCAAGATCATCTATATTCCATAAAGATTGGGATAGTATTGGAACTTGATTTTTCTCTATACTATTTAAGCTTTTTTCAAAACTATTAAGTTGGTTTTCATATTGTTTTTTTATTTGAATATATACTGATATAGAAGTTACAACTAAACTAATCAAAAATATTAAAAATATTAATTTATAAGAAATTTTATTCTGCATACTGCTCTTTTATTACATTATATAGTACATTGTAGCAATAATAGTCTTACTAAGTCAATATTAAATTAAGTGTTGCATTTATTATAATCTAGTAACTAATTATTGCTAGTTTTACTTATAATTTCATTGATATTTATAGATTCTACAATTGATTCAAGTCTCTTCATTAATTCATCAGCATTTGGATAATATTTAGAAAGAACAAGAAAAACATTGAGCTGATTTATTGTATTTGATTGTATTTTAGAAATAGAATTTTTTGATATTATATCCTTTGCAGCAGATTCATAATCTAATAAATAGTCTACTCTGCCCAACTCTAGCATACGAAAAGCACTGTTGTGTGTATTTGTAACTTCATTGGTGATATTGTTTTTTGGGTCTTCAATAAACTTTCGTAGTTTTCCATAACTATAACCTCTTATTGTTACAATACTCTTTCCAATTAAATCCTCTTTAGTAATAACAGGTGGCTTATCACCAATATAATATATATTCAAATCTGTACTATACACTGGCTTTTTACTAAAAATACAACTTTCAAGTAAAGATGATGCCCGAACTAAAATTGAAAAATCTGTTTCACCATTTTTTAAATTACGAAATAGACGTTTAGCAGGATATGCTGTAGAATTCCATGATAAGTTTGCTCGTTCAAATAGCTCTTTAGCAACAGACAACATAGGAGTTATTGGTTGTTCTTTACCATTAACTGTTGCAATAAATATTGACTGGTTTGGATAACCATATTTTATTTCAGTTTTATTTTCAATATTGTTGTTAAGGTCCGCAGAACAATTTACCACTAAAATCAATATAAGAGAATAAATAGTAAATATATTCTGGAAAATGTTTTTGTTTTTTTGAACTTGAGTACTTTTTAACATGTTAAATTTTCCCTTCAACTAATATTTTCATATAGTTTCTTCTGACAATTTAAAACAACTAAATAATCAGATACTAATTATTTAGCATATTATTTTTAAGCATTTTTTATTGTTATTATCTAATAACATATTTTAGCATATAAATCTGATAAGCTGGTACTAATTAATTTAACTTTCGATTCTTTTACTCTTTAAGGTAGTTTCAAGCCCTTGTTTTGGAGCTTGTGGAATTAAAAAAGAAAAACCAAATGACAATAAAGCAATACCAGTTCCTATTATAAATACTAAAGAATGAGAATATAACCAAACTAATCCTAATAATACTGGTAAAAAAACAGCTGCAATGTGATTTATCGTAAATGAAATAGCACTTGCACTTGCAATATCTTTTGGATCTGCAATTTTCTGAAAGTATGTTTTAAGAGCAATAGCCATAGAAAATAATATGTGATCAATCACAAATAGAAAAAATGCAATATATACATTATCTACAAAAGCATAAGAGAAAAATACTAACATCAACCCTAGATACTCAATTCTTAATGTAATTCTTTCTCCAAATCTAGCAATAAATCTACCAATTTTAGGCGCAAAATACATATTTAATATTGAATTTATAAAAAGTAACGCAACCATGTTATGAATATCTACACCAAACTTTTCAACAAGTAAAAAACCCGCAAATACTATAAAAATTTGTCTTCTAGCACCTGCAAAAAATGTTAGAACATAAAATAACCAGTACTCTTTTTTCAAAACTAACTTTTTTTCTTGAACTACATCATCTTTAAAATGCTCAAATGCTATCCATGCCAAAATTCCAGTTAAAAATGTAGAACCACCAAAAAACAAATACACATACTTATACTCAACTGAATAAAATTTCATCATAATATAAATTATCACAAAAGCTACCAGTCCTGTAAAAGATTTTGCGGCAGTAATTTTCCCTAAAACTATTGGTGCTTTATCTTTACTCAACCATTGAAGAGATAAAGATTGATTTAAAGTTTCAAGATAGTGAAATCCTATTGACATAATCACAGTAGTGATATAAAGCCCTATAGCAGTTGGAAAATATCCAGTTAGCATAACACCAATACCTAACATTATCATAGATATATAAGCTAATCTTTGTTGAGCTATAAACATAATTGCAAGAATAACAGTAAAAGCCAAAAATCCAGGTATTTCTCTAAGACTCTGTAAAATACCAATCTGACTTCCATCAAAAGATGCAACTTCAATAACAAAATTATTAAGAAGACTCATCCAAGCTGAAAATGAAAATACCATTGAAATAGCCATCACATAAAGTAAGGCTTCTCTTGATTTAAATAAATTTTTCATTTAATAATACTTTTTATTAATTTTTGCGAATAGTATCACTAAAGGTTAATTATGTCAAATATTTAATAGTGATACTTGATATATAAATTTTTAATACTATTCTAAAACTTCAAGCACAATCTATTAGCTAAAAAAAGTCTATTTTACTTCTTTTAACCATTTATAAATTGCAGCTCTAGATACATCTAAGGCTTTACAAAGATAGGGAATAACATTTCTAATAGAGAAAATACCTTCACTATTTAGATGAAGTATTAACTCTTTTTTCTCTTTTGTTTTTAACTTTTCTAAAGAAAGACTCTTTTCATTTAGATATTTATTTATTAAATCATGAGTATGAACTTTCCAATCTTGAGAGAAAAGAGTTTGAGGTTGATTCTCTTCTTCTATATTTAACAACACTTTTAAAGAATCATACATCTTTTCAAAAACTTCTACTTTAAAATTTATACAAAGTATTCCTATAGCATCTTGCTTGTTATCTCTAAGGATTGTAGATATAGTTTTTAATCTTGTCCCATCAATATTTACTTTACTATATGGTCCAATAATATCACTATCTACAGAGTTTAAGTCTTTAGGATCACTTATCATAGCATCACCAGCTACTCTTTTTGAAAAAGAATTTACTATATGAGCTACTTTTCTAGATTTAACATCATGTAAAACGACTTCTACATTTGGATGAAAAAGTTTTCCTATTGAGTCACATAAAGGAATAAAAGTTTTTAGTTGTTCATTCATAAGATGAATAATACAATAAAAGAAATTAAATACAATATATAGATATTTTGTCTATTAAACTATACTATCTTGACATTTTGTCTATTAAATGTCATAATTCCTCCATAAAAGAAAAAATTAAAAGGACAGACATGTTAAGAAGAGTATTAGTAACTGGTGGAAATAAAGGTATTGGATTAGAAGTTGTAAAAAGATTTCTTGAAATAGACTATGAAGTAATTGTAGTTGCTAGAGATTTTTCAGACTTTCCATATAAAGAAAATGAAAAAACAACTATGATTGAATATGATTTGTCAGATGTAGAAGGTTTACCTAAACTTGCAGAGCAAGTAGGCGAAATAGATACACTAATTAATAATGCAGGATTTATGCAACCAAAATACACTTATGATAATTATCCAAAAGAGGCAAAAGAAAAAATCATGAATGTAGATCTTCATACTCCTGTTGAATTAATAACAATCTTTTCAGAAGGCATGAAAAAAAGAGGATATGGAAAGATTGTAAATACTGCTTCTATTGCGGGTCAAATTGGACATCCAGATATTTGGTACGGTATTGCAAAGGCTGGAATTATTAATGCTACAAAAATATTTGCAAAACTATTAGGATCCCATGGAATTATTATAAATTGTATAGCACCAACTCCAGTAGAAACTAATATGCAAAAAGATAATTCAGAAGAAAGAAAAGCTGAGTTTAAAAAAATACTTCCTTGTGGAAGATTTGCAGAACCTGAAGAAGCTGCAGAAGTTATCTTTTGGTTAGCTACAACTTGTCCCGAATATGTAAATGGTACAACAATTGATTTTAACAACGGTTCATATGCAAGATAGGCTTTTGTCTATCTTGCTCAAACTTTTTAATTTTATAACTATTTTATAATATCAACTAAAAAAGCACCTCTAAAATCACCTGATTTATAGTTTATAGCTTTATCATTAGGATATTTTTTTGAAATTATCTTGTACGCTTCTGGGTTTCTTTTTTCATCATTTCCATGGCAATTTAAACATTTACCTGAAATTATAATTGGTTTATATACTTGATAATGATTAGTTGATTTTTGTTTTACTATCATATCTATTTTTTCACCATTTGATAATTTTGTTTTGAATTCTTTGAAAACTTCTAATTGTTCTTTAGTTGCTTGAGCATTTGAATTTCTTGGCTTATCAGTAATTCTTTTTAACTTTACACCTTCATCTAAAGTTTTAGATACATTCTTTGTTAAAGATGATGCATGAGTAGAACAAAAAGTAGCAGCATTAAGTAAACCACCCTCTTTTACTTTCATATTAAGAGTACTTTGTAAAGAACCTGCAACAGTCTTTATTGCTTTCATTGCTTTTAACTTCATTTCTTGTTCAGTTTTTGTATCTATTGGTTCAACTTGCGGTTGATTAATTGAACAGGCAGTAAATAATAAAACAATACTTAGTGTAGACAATATTAATTTTTTTTGCGTTTTCATATTATTTCCTTATTTAAATTATAATATAAAGTTAATTTTATATATATTATATTATTAAATAAACAAGCTGACAATCAATTTAATTGCCATAAGTGATAACAAGATTTTAAGTGCAAGCATAAACTTTTTACCATCAATTTTATCTCTTAGTTTTGTACCAGTCCAGCTTCCAGCAACTGCTCCAATTATCATACCAGTTAATACTCCAATATAATCAAAAAATACAAAACCAAAAATCATAAATGCAAATACTTTTAACATATGAGTAATACTCATAAGTGCTGCAGCAGTTGCGACTACTGTATGTTTGTCATTATAATCTTTTACTAAAAGCGTTGTTGCAAGTGGTCCAGTTGCACCAACAACAATTGAAAAACCACTTTGGAAAAAACCTATTACAATATAATTTTCAAACCTTTTAATCTTTTCATTAAATTTTTGACTCCATAAAGATAACAATATATATATACCAATAAATAAAGGAACATATTCTAAAGAGATAAAATATAAAATCGTTGCAAAAAAAGAAACTCCTAAAAGAGAACCTAATAAAAACTTTGGAATAACTTCTACTTTTACATCTTTATATCCAAACACTGCTCGAGAAAAGTTACTTGACATTTGAGTTAGTCCATGCACTGGAACCAAAGCATTAATTGGTAAGAAAGATGGAAGTATTGCAATAAGAATCATACCTCCTCCAAGACCAACTACGCCCGCAATTGTCGATGTAAAAAATGTAATAATTCCTAATAATATTTCGTCTGGCATATCTTCACTTCTTTCAAAATTTTTTCCTAAAATATCAAAATATACCTTATCATCCCAAATTGATATGAACATATGATTTTATATTAAGTGTAGTATAATCTATTTTTTTAAAGGAATTATCTTGGACATTTACCAGTTTATAGGTTTTGTAGGTATGCTTTTTATAGTATATGCATATCTATTATTACAAATTAAAAAATATACTATAACTTCATTTCCTTATCAAGTTTTAAACCTAGTTGGTGCAATATTACTTCTTATATCATTATTTGTACATTTTAACTTAGGTTCATTTATTATTGAAGTATTTTGGATAATTATTACACTATATGGAATGTATAAAAATTTAAAGGAAAAGAAAAATGAGAAACTTACTTAGTATTTTATTTATTATATCTATAATTTTTATAACTATCACAAATGCATATGATACACAAAAAGGGAAGATTGATATGCATGGAGGAAAAGGTGATGCACTAAGATCTGGAAATGCTTTTGATGTAGCAGTTGGATTAGGAGCTGTTTTAAATAAAAAAGGTTCAGATAAAATAAAAGATGATAAAAAATTCATTCCTCTTGAAGAAAAAGAAACTATCCAAAAAATAGACCATATCAACAAATAACAATAAGAAAACAAATTAATTTTTTAAAAGCCTTGACACTTTAAATTTAATTTGTTACAATTTCAACAGACCAACTAGTTGGTTTTAATTAATAGAAATTTAAAGGATTAAAAATGTCAAGATTACTAGATGAAATTAAAAATTATCAAGAAGGCTTTAGAAAAAAAGTCCCTGTAGAAGTTCAAGAAGTGATGTTACAGGCAACTAAAAAATTAGAAAATACAAGAATTAGCAAGAATTCTCTAAAAATTGGAGATGTAGCAAAAGATTTTAAGTTGCCAAATGCATTAAACAATGATGTTTCACTCTATGATACACTTGAAGAAAACGAATTTGTAGTTGTTAATTTTTATAGAGGATTATGGTGTCCATATTGTAATTTAGAATTAAAAGCTTTACAAAATATAAATGAAGAACTAAATAACCTTGGAGCGAAACTTATTGCTGTTTCACCACAAACACCAGATGCAAGTTTAAGTACAAAAGAAAAAAATGAATTAGCCTTTGAAGTTTTAAGTGACTCATATAATAAAGTAGCAAAAGAGTACGGACTTGTATTTTCATTAGATGAAGAATTAAGACCTATTTATGCAAGTTTTGGAATTGATATTGTTGGACTAAACCAAGAAGAAAGCTTTGAACTACCAATGCCAGCAACTTATGTAATAAATAAAAAGAAAGAAATCATATTTTCATTTATAGATGAAGATTATACTAAAAGATGTGAACCACAAGAAATATTAGATATTATTAGAAAAAACTCTTAATAGGAATATATTATGAGACCTACCCTTGCCTTTGATGTTTATGGAACATTGATTGATACAAATGCAGTTGTAACTCTTTTAGAAAAATATATAAAAGATAAAGCACAGCTTTTTTCACAAACATGGAGAGATAAGCAATTAGAATACTCTTTTAGGCGTGGTCTTATGGAAAACTATGTAAGTTTTGCAGTTTGTACAGCTCAAGCTTTGGATTATACCTGTGATTTTTACAAAATATCTCTTACTAATGAGCAAAAAAATGAGTTATTATCAATTTATAAAGTACTTCCTGCATTTGATGAAGTTCAAGAGTCATTATCAAAATTAAAGGCAGAAGGGTTTCCTCTTTATGCATTTTCAAATGGAAAAGCAGATGCTGTAGAAATGCTTTTAACTCAAGCAGGGATAAGAAATTTATTTTTAGGAGTTGTTAGTGTAGATGATATTGAAACTTTCAAACCCTCTCCTGATGTATACGCTCATTTTTTACAAAGTGCTAAGGCTAAAGCAAATGAATCTTGGTTGATATCAGGTAATCCATTTGATGTAACAGGTTCAATTTCTGCTGGTATGAATGCAGCATGGATACAACGTTCAAGTGATACAGTTTTCGATCCTTGGGAAATCAAACCAACAATGAAGGTAAATTCTTTATTAGAATTTACGAAAAAAATAAATACTATATGAAATAAATTAATATTTGATATAATACGAAAAAATTCTTAAGAGAGTTATATGAGTACAGTTAAAGAAAGATTAATAGAAGCAACATTTCATGAAGTGTTTACAACAGGATATAGTGCTGCTTCTTTATCAAACATTTTAAATCGTGCAGAAGTTAAAAAAGGTGCAATGTACCACTATTTTCCATCAAAAAAAGATATGGTTTTAGCAATGATTGATGAAAAACTAGAACAAAGAGTTGAAAAAAGATGGAAGCCTGTAATTGATGCAGATGGAAATCTTATTGATGTTCTAATCTCTATTATTCAAGATACGAAAGGTTTTAATTTAACAGAAGGTTGCCCTTTAGGTAATCTTCTTCAAGAATCTTTAGATCAAGATGAAGATTTTGCAAATATATTAAATTCTATTTTAGATAAATGGAAAGAGATTTTTACTAAGACTTTACAAAAAGCAAAAGAAAAAAATCAAATTAATAAAAATATAAACATAGTACAATGTGCAACTTTTTTAATTGCTTCAATTGAAGGAGCAATTTTACTTTCAAAAAAATCAAATGATAACAAAGATTTTGAAGATTGTATGATTCAATTAACAAACTACTTAAACTCTCTTAGAAAATAAAAGGTATTTAATGAACACTTATAAATTTATATCATGGAACGTAAATGGAATTAGGGCTGTTGATAAAAAAGAAGCTCTAAAATGGATAGATGAAGATAAAGTTGACTTACTAGGAATTCAAGAAACAAAATCAATGAAATCACAAATTCCTGACTCTATTTTTGAAAAAGAATATAAAACACTTTTTGCTTCAGAATCTGCGATAAAAGGAAGAAGTGGAACTGCCCTATTTACTGATATTGAAACTACCTTTGAATGTAATTGTCCAACTGTAGATATTTTAGATGAGGGGAGAATCAATGAGGTTCACTTTACATTAGCAGATAAAGATATAGCTTTCTTCAATGTATATTTTCCAAATGGACAATCAAAAGAAGAAAGACTAGTTTATAAAATGGAATTTTATGATAGATTCTTAGAACATTGTGAAAATCTGAAAAAAGAAGGAAAATCTATTATTGTTTGTGGAGATGTTAACACAGCTCACAAAGAGATAGATCTTGCACGTCCAAAAGCAAATGAAAAAACATCAGGTTTTCTTCCTATGGAAAGAGAATGGATAAGTAAATTCTTAGATCATGGATATGTTGATACACTAAGACATGTACATGGTGATATTAAAGATAAATATAGCTGGTGGTCTTACAGAGCAAATGCAAGAGCAAATAACGTTGGCTGGAGAATTGACTATTTTTATGTAAGTGAAGACTTAAAAGACTATATTAAAGATGCTTATATCTTAGATGATATTTTGGGAAGTGATCACTGTCCTATTGCTTTAGAAATAAAAATTTAAGAATAAAGTATTTACTTTATTCTTATTTGAAATTCACTCTATTTTTACCTTGTTCTTTTGATTTATACATTGCTTCATCAGCTCTTGATAAAAGCTTAGCAATAGAATCTTCTTCCATATAAGTTGATACTCCAAAACTCGCTGTTTTATGCCCTGCTTTATTGAAATTATGGTTTTCAATTTTAAATCTTAAGTTTTCTGCTACTTTTATTGCTTCTTCTTTTTTAGTCTTAGAACAGATTATTATAAACTCTTCTCCTCCCCATCTTCCCACTTGATCAGTATCTCTTGTAAATGTAGTTAGAATATTTCCTAAATCCACAAGAAACTTATCTCCAATCAAATGGCCTTTTGTATCATTTATCTTTTTAAAATCATCAATATCTAATAGAATAATTGAAAAATCATCTTTGTATCTTTTAAAAAAGTTTTCATTCGTTTTTAAAAGTTCATCTATCTCTTTTCTATTGTAAAGTTTTGTCAAGTAATCAGTAGAAGAAAGAATAGTTAACTCTTTCTTTTCATCTTCCAATTCATTTGTATAATTTAACTTTTTTATTATCGAATAAGATAAAAAAAGTAAACATAAAAAAATAGCTAAATCACTTGGATATTCTGTCCATGGAACAATATGATATGCAACTAAAAATGAGTAAATCCAATAAATAGATATAATTAAAAAACTTGAAGTAATAAGTTTAACTTCATTATTTCCTTTTATAAAAAAATAAATCATAAATATAGTCAAAATAGGAAGTGTTCCAAAATAATAAAGCATATCAAAATATTCATAAGTAGCAGGTATCTCATAAAAACCAAGTATAGAACCACTAAAAGCACCAAAAATATACAATAAATGAACTTGCCATATTCTCTTGATAAGATTTAATGGTACTTTAATATCAATAGTTTTATCCATAAATAATGCCATACCTACAGGAAAATAAAAAAATGATGCTGCTAAAATATATTGATTTAATAAAGGGAAAAATAGATACATCTGTATCACTTTGACTGAACATAATATATTAAGTCCTTGAGTTAAAAAAAGAGAACCTAAGATAAATAATTCTACTCTTATAAATTTTGATAAAAAAGATAGCAAAAATATCACAGCAACAAAAATTGATATAGAACTAACCATGATCTTAGAAATATCATTATCTAAAAATTCTTTTATTATTTGACCTTTTGAGGCTATTGATATTTCACCAAAGAATCCTATATCAAGATAATTTGAATAAATTCTAAAATAAAGATACTCTCCCATACTATCAGAAGGAATAGAAAACATATGCCATGGCCATCCTGCAAATTTACCTTTCCCTTCTTTATCTAGTTTTCCAAAACTATAAATCAATTTATTTTTATAATAAACTTCAGGAATAATATCCATACTAAATATATATAGATGGGGATTTAAGGGAAGAGTTTCAGGAATTTTTACTCTATACCAAACATTTGTTTGAGCACCTCTATTTGGAGGATTAGTAGGATAAGATATTGTCTTCCAAGAGGAAGTATCAGCTTCGTTTTTTGTCCAAAGAGGAATATCATGCTCAAAAGGCGAGTCACCCCATCTATATTCCCACTTCAATTCTGCTACATCAATTACTTTTAATTCATTTGCATAAGAGTTAAAAACAGAAGATAATATTAAAAAAAACAATAATAACTTTTTCATTCCTACTTCTTTAAACATTTTATTTTAAATAGTCTTTATTAAATCATAATTTATTATAAAAATTAATAAATAATATCTATGATAGTTATAAAGAAGTAAAAACATATAGTAATTATAACTCTTTTCTTAACTATTGATTAATTTTATCAAATAATAAAAATATTTTATTTATATTAATTTCTATTTAATAAAAATTATCCTATGATTTTACTTATCTTTTATAAGGAGAGAGAAATGAAAATTGTTAGAAATTTAACAATCAGTGCACTTAGTGCAAGTTTAATGTTTGCAAGTAGTCCTCTAATGACGAAAGCTAAAGATATGGGGTTAATTGCTATTCCAGAAAGTAAGGCTGTACTTTCGCAGATGATAGATGATAAATCTAATCCTATTACAGATTCAAAAGTTGAGTTAGGTAAAAAATTATATTTTGACCCTAGACTTTCACGTAGTGGAATTATTTCATGTAACACTTGTCATAATTTAGGATTAGGTGGAGCAGATGGAATTGGTGCAGCTATTGGACATAAATGGACTGCAAATCCACATCACTTAAATTCACCTACTGTTTACAACTCAGTATTTTTTAAAGCTCAATTTTGGGATGGAAGAAGTCCTCACTTAGCAGACCAAGCTCAAGGTCCTATTCAAGCTGGTCCAGAAATGGCAGCTCCTCCATCACTTGTGGAAAAAAGAATCAATTCTATTCCAGAATATATTGAAGAATTTAAAAATGCTTATGGAGATGATGTAAAAATAGATTTTGAAAAAATCACTTCAACTATCTCAGTTTTTGAAAGAACTCTTATAACACCATCTAGATTTGATGATTTCTTAAATGGAAAAAAGATGGCTCTATCAAAAGAAGAGAAAAAAGGGCTTGAGACTTTTATATCAAAAGGGTGTACTACTTGTCATACAGGAATTGCACTAGGTGGTACTATGCAACCGTTTGAAGTAGCAGCAAAATATACTTTTGCAAAAGTTGGTGATTTCAAAGGAGATAAAAATGGTATGGTAAAAACTCCAACTCTTAGAAATATCACTGAAACAGCTCCATATTTTCATAACGGTGCAATATGGTCTTTAGCACAAGCAGTTAAAGAGATGGGGTCTGTACAACTAGGAATTAAGATATCTGATAAAGAAGCAAATGAAATTGTATCATTCTTAAAAGCTTTAAAAGGTAGAAAACCTCAAATCACATATCCTCAACTTCCAGAGTCTACAAATAAGACTCCAAAACCAACATTTGACTAAGAAAATATCTTTAGGGTAACTCCCTAAAGGTATTATATTTATATATATATTAAAGAAAAAAGTCATATTTTATTGACATTATTAATAAAAAGTAGTACTATTCTATAATTATTACTTAAAAGGAGACATAATATGTCAAAAAAAGAAGAAAAAAAATTAAAAGCTAAAAAAGTTGCAAAGAAAGTTGCTAAAAAACCTACAAAGAAAAAAGTTGCAAAAAAAGCAGCTAAGAAAGTAGAAAAGAAAAAAATTGCTAAAAAAGCAGCAAAAAAGAAAGTTGCTAAAAAAGTAACTAAGAAAAAAACTGCAAAAAAAGCACCAAAGAAAAAAACTACTAAAAAAGTTACAAAAAAAGTAGAAAAAAAACCTACTAAGAAAAAAACTACAAAAAAAGTAGTAAAAACAAAAAAAGTAGCTAAAAAATCTGCTAAGAAAAAAGCAAAAAAATAAGCTTTTAAAAGCCTCTTAAAAAAAAGGTACGATAAATCGTACCTTTTAAAGAAAATTAATTTCCTGTTCTCATAAATTCTATCATCTCTTTAGCATCCATGTGTTCTAAACCAAAATTCTTAAGATTAAATCCAGATTCTAGATAATCAGTCTCTTTCATTATATTCGATAGTATTGTCATTGCATCAATTGTAGGAGTTTTTACATCTAAAACATTCGCAAAACTAATTGCAGCACTACAACCAACAGGAACATCTTCTGTAATATATCTAGAATCAGTAGTAAATCTAGTTCCTTTTGGAACAGGTAACCAAGTAGTTTGGTCTAAAGGTTCTGAAAAAGGTTGTCTAAAATCCTCTCCAAACATAATTTGTCCAATAAGTCCCATTCTTGATTGTAAAACATCTGCTTCAACAGGCATAATATCTACACCAAAAGCTTTTGCGATATTTACTTGCTCTTCATAAAAAGAGTACTGAATTCTTCCAACACTAGGAGATACCCCATGAGCATAGATATCATAAACAGCTTCATCTGAACCAATATTTGGTATCATCCCCCAGTTTTCAATTGTTCCTACATTTAAAACTACTGCTGGAACATGAAGTAAAACATTTACATTTGAAAGTCCAATATCTAAAACTGTATCACCTTTGATTAAATTAGAAGTTGCATCAAGAGCAGGTATTTCTTTTACAATATCCATATATGAATCAAAATCACTTGAAGGCAAAGTATCAACTCTAATTTCATTTTCACGGTACATTACATTAACAACATCTGTTTGTGTTTCTAAATTATTAAAATCAGTTAATCTAGCACCATAAACAAGCGATGAGTAACCAGCTATAATAACCTTTGTCTCTAAACCTTTTTCTTTCATTATTCTTCTTAAAATAAGACTCCCATAGTTATCAGGAAAAATACTTATAGTTTGACCATCTTCAAGTAAAGGTGCTAACTCATCAAAAATTTCTTCAAAGCCTTGAGCTTGAACTGATATTAAAATATGATTTGATCCTAAAACTGCTTCTTTCATATCATAAGTAACCATATCTAAAACAACTGTACCATTTCTAGTAAAGTTTTCATGATTTTTTTCAATTCCTTCAAACCTAATTCTTCGTGAATCTACAATACCTTTTACTTTGTTATTAAATCTTGTAAATTCATACATTCTAACTTCTGCTCCACCAAGTTTACAGTCAGCAGCTAACGCATGTGCCCCATTTCCAGCACCTATAACAGTGATAATTGACATCTAATCACCCTCCTTAAAATAAAAAATATTAATTTTATAAAGACTAATAATTTTATAAAATTTATTTAACAAATAGTTTTTTCCAAAAATATTTGTCCGTTATATTGAACATTTGTTCGTGATAGTATAATACAAAAACTTTTATTTTGTCAATAGTAAAGATATATTTATGAAGGAGTATTGAAATATAGAAGCTTTACAAGCACCATTTCTACCTTCTTTTATAAAATTTAGAATTTAAAAAAATTCGTTTTAAAGGATATTTGTTCGCTTTTCTTGATTTCAAATATTTAATGATGTATACTACGCAAGCAAAAATATTAATAGATTATATAAAATAATAAAAAGGTAAAATAAATGAATGATTTTTCTGCATTAGGAGAAAAACTAAAAAATACTAGAAATAAAATGGGATTAAGTCTTAGTGATGTTGCTTCAAGAACAGGAGTTAGTAAAACAATGCTAAGTCAAATAGAACGTTCTGAATCTATCCCTACACTTGCAACTGTTTGGAAAATTGCAAATGGACTAAAAATAAAATTTGAAACACTATTAGATTATACAAATAAACTTTATGATGTAAAAAATATTGAAACAATGACTCCATTAAGAGACAATGACGACCGATTTTTAATATACTGCATTTCACCATTTTCACCTATTAGTGGTTTTGAATGTTTTTATGGAATTATTAAACCAGGTGCGCACTATCCAGCAGTTGACCATAGAAATAGTATAAAAGAGCATTTAACAATTTTCCAAGGTGAACTAGAACTAGTTGTTGGCTCAAACTCCTATCAATTAAAAGCTGGGAGTACTATAGAATTTGATCCAAGGGAAGACCATACTTACATAAATAATGGCGAAATTGATACACTAGCTCACTTCATAGTATCATATGAGTAAAGTTATATAATTAAATATATGACTTTTCCTTTATAACGGAATTTTTAATAAAATTACATTTTTTATACACTTTAATTACCTTAAAAATACCTTATTTTTCTCTTATTCTTAATTTATAATAAATTTTTCATTTTACTCTTGACAGTTTATTTTCATTATGTTATGCTTCTCTTTAGTAAAAAAATAGTTCTGCTACTTTTGCTGCACACAATGTCCGTTATAACGTATATATATACTTTATAAAAGACGTTCTTTATAAAGAACAAAAGTAATGTTAGTACTATTTATTTTATAAATAAACGGTATTTACCGTTAAATAAAAAATCTTTATGAAAATAAAGAAAAGGAGTAATTATGGGGAAAAGTCCTTTTGTAAAAGTTATGGAAGCTGAAATGATACCAGCTTTAGGTTGTACTGAACCAGTACTATATGCATTAGGTGGCGCAGTTGCTAGAAAACATGCACCTGGAGAAATTAAAAGTATTGAGATCATAGGTTCTGGATTAGTAACTATTGGGGTACAGTCTGTTGGTATTCCAAATACTGGTGGAAAAACTGGTGGATATTTATCAACTGTACTTGGAGTATTAGCTGGTGATGCTGATTTAGATATGGAAGTACTAAATAAAGTAACTCCAAAAGATGTTGAGGATGCAGAGGCATTAATTGCAAAACTTCAATCAGAAGGTAGTCTCAAAATTGATATGGTTACACCTGCACCATCTATTTACTTAAAAACTGTACTTAAAACTGATAAACATACAGCAATTGTAAGTATGTGGAGTGAACACAATGGTGTTAAATATATTGAAGTTGATGGCGAAGTTATTATGGGTAACAAAGAAGAAGAGGAAAATGCATTTAAAGCTGAACTTGAAGGTCATAATGTAGATTCTTCATTTTTATCAATTGAAAGTATCTATGACTTCTGTGATACTGCTGACATTAGTGAATTAACTATGGCTAAAGAAGCTATCAAACTAACAAAAGTTATCTGTAAAGATGGTTTAGACAATAAATTTGGTCTTCAAACTGGTCGTATTATTCAAGAAAATATCGATAAAGGAATAATTGCAGATGATGAAATTGCACATATTCTTAAATGGACAGTTGCAGGCTTAGATGCAAGAATGGGAGGAAGTGATGTTCCAGCTATGAGTAACACAGGAAGTGGAAATCAAGGTATGGTATGTTCTATGCCTCCAATCGCTTGTGGAGACTTCCTTAAAAAAGATGAAGAGGCAGTTTTAAGAGCAGTAGCTTTTTCTAACCTTGTGAATATTTATTTAGATTACAAATCAAACGAATATGCTCACCTTTCTCCTATGTGTTATTGTGCAGGTGTTGCACCAGCAGCTGGTGTTAGTGGAGTTGCATATTTACACGGTCATAATAAAGAACAAATCTCTGACATGGTTAGAACTACACTTGGTAACTTTGCAGGTGCGATTTGTGATGGTGCAAAACCAAGTTGTGCATATAGAGCACACACAGGAATTTATGGAGCACTAATGGCTATGCTTATGGCAGAAAAAGGTATCGCATCTACAGATGTTGAAGGAATTGTAAATAAAACAGTAGAAGGTACAATTGATAATATCTATAAACTTCAAAAAAATTGTATGTCTGATACTGATGAGTTTGTATGTGATGTTAAGAAAAGGCAAGGTACGCTTTGCTAGAGATTAGCTAAGCCAACGATTATAAAGTTTTTAAACCATACTTAGGATCCAAAGATTTGGCGAAAACACTTTATATCACGTAACTTCTTCAAGATAAAGAATACGGAGGAAAAAATGAATAATTCGTCTATTAATATCAAGTTAATAATAATCACAGCGGGAACACTATGTTCATATTTAATTGGAGCTGGTTTTTCTACGGGACAGGAACTTTTACAGTTTTATAGTTCTTATGGACTAAGTGGATATATTGGTTTAGCTTTAGGAGCACTATTTTTTCTTTACTGTGCAAATGCAGTATATACTGCAAGTAAAACCGAAACTTTCAATAATCCATATGAAGGATATCATTACTTTGCAGGTAAAGTTATAGGTACTTTTTATGAATGGTATAACACAATAATTTTCTATGCAATTTACGTAATTATGGTTGCTGGAGCTGGGGCTGCAACAGAGCAATACTTTGGGGTAAATCCAACCTTTGGAGGAATTGCAGTTGCAATATTGATGATGGTTACTGTACTAATGGGATTAGATAAACTAATGAATATCTTAGGGTTTATTGGTCCCGTTATGATTATATTTGCAATTTCAATTGGACTTGTATCAATTTTCTCAAATGTAGGAGCTATAGCGCATATTCAAGAACATGTACATCTAATAGAAGATAGTCAGCCATATTCACACTTTATTACAAGTGGTATAGCCTATATGGGTCTTTGTTTTATTATGTCAGTTCCTTTAATGATAGCAACAGGAAGTAAACTATCTAGTATAAAAGAAGCCAAAATTGCTAGTGTAGTTGGAGTTCTTGCCTATTGTGCAGCTGCTGCTATGATTGTAGCTGCAGAACACATCTATATTCAACAAGTAGCAGGTTTCCAAGTACCAACTCTTAAAATTGCCGAACAATTCTCTCCTATATTTGGTATGGCTTTTGCAGTTATTATTGTAATTGGTCTTTATACTACTGGAGCTGGTTTACTATGGAGTAGTGTTAGAAAGTTTGCAAAAGATAGAACAAGAAAATCTTATGCAATCACAGTAGTATTATCAGTTATTGGGGTATTTTTTGGTGGAGTTTTACCATTTAATGAACTAATTGGTCTTATCTTACCACCAGCAGGTTTTGTTGGTGCTGTTTTTGCTATCTTTATTGTTTACAAACAATTTTTTTCTAAAGAAGTTGTTAATGAGCAAAATGTAGAAACTACCTAAAAAATCGAAGGTCTGAAAAAATATCCTTTTTACAGACCTTCTTATATATATTTCAATCTTTTAAAAACCTCTCAAAAAACTTGGTCTTAGTAAAGAGTCATCTTCTAAGGCCATATTTAAAACACTTAATAACTCATCTTTGTCTTTTGGTAATGTACCTTTTAACGGAAGTGCATTTGAAGCATGGTTTGATCGGAATATTATTGATTTCTTAGGATTTATTAAAGATATAAATCGTCTTTGTTCATCTAACATCTCTTCATCTGAACAAAAAATAAACTCTTGATTTTTCTTTTCAAATCTTTGAAAAAAATTATCCTCTTTTGTATCACTAAGTCCTAACTGCAATGTGGATAAGTAATTGATATGTTTACACTCATTTACTATCTTTGCACTATCTTCTATATGTTGTTTAGTTAAGTTTTTTCCACCAAGGCCAAGGATTACAGTTACAGATGTTTTCATATTCGCATCACTTGCTTTATCTAAGCCTTCTACAATTTTTAATGGATGCATTGGTTTATTTATATATTTTAATAATTCATGATTACCACTTTCCATACCATAATAAACCAAGCTCAAACCATGTTTTCGTAAAATTTTCAAATCATCAAGTGACTTTTCTAATAAATTATATGGACTTGCATAAGATGAGACTCTTTGAAGTTTTGGAAAGCACTCTTTTAAATAGTTTAATACCTTTACTAAAAAATCAGTATCACAAGCTAAAGCATCTCCATCAGCTAAAAACACTCTTCTCGTATCATCATAAATAGATAAAGTTTTTATATCATCAAAAATATCTTCTAAGGCTCGTACTTTAAATTTTTTAGTTTCATACATAGAGCAGAAGCTACACTTATTGAAACTACAACCAAGTGCAACTTGTATAATTATTGAGTTAGCTTCTGCTGGTGGCCTAAAAACAGGTTGATGATAATCAATCATGACAATCGCAATTTTTCATCTTATCCATCAAATATTTTTGAGAAGTTTTTACTGATAAATACCTAACAATAAGTAAAAATATAATCACTCCAGAAATAATTAGGATATTATAATTTAGACTACTTGCAAATAAAGCTTCTACAGAATCTATCTTCTCAGTATTTATTTTTACCACATTGACTATTAGTTCCCTTAAAGCAAGTATTATAAAAGCATCTACAAGGAGTGATAAAATAACTCTTTGCTCTCTTATGTAATTTACTACAGCTCTTACAATTTCTAAAAAAATTATAAAGTAAAGCATATAGATAATAAATTCCATTAACATATCTAACATTAATGCAATTACAAAAAGAAAAGAAGCTAAGCCTAACTCTATATAAAACTTATCTTTAAAAAATCTAATAATTCTTCTCATAGGACTCCCTATACAATACTTGCTTTTATATTTAACCAAGAAGTTGGTATTTGACTCATAGATATATCTTTTTGAGCCATGAAAATAATTGTTGCAATCATTCCTCTTGCACTTGAATCACCACCTGCTTTTGCATTACAAATTAACATATCTTTTAAATTATTATATTTACAAAGAAGATGAATAACACCCTCAAATCCACCACTAATATCACAAGCTGGACCAAATTCTCTTATAACTTGGAAAGTGTCGTCTGTTTTTGATGCAACTCCACTATAAATATATGACTGGATTTTTGTATCAAAATTATCTTTTAAAGATAATATTGATTCTTCAATTCCTTTTCCATCAAGTACTTCTAAGAGTAATGATGCAAAAAACTTAGAAGCTGTAATAGCTTCATTTGAATTATGAGTTGAAGTAACAAATTTATTCACATTTTCTAAAAACTCTTCTTTTGAATTTGAAACTAAAAGTAAAGGTGCAATTCTACCAATAATAGATAAATCAGTAGATGCAGAACCAGTAGGAGTAACTTTATTTTCAATATTTTCTAAAGTTTCCCTTGTAGAACCATCAATATATCCATTGTAAACCTCTATTTTTGTTTTCCAAAACTCTATATATTCATTTACATCAAAAGTATCTTTACCTTCTAAAAATTGGTATAACCATAAAGTTTGGTCACCATAGTGAGTAAACTCACCTGCAACCTTACCTTTATGCCAAACTACTTTTGCATCATTTAAATTATTCCAATCAATATCCAATGTTTGTAATTGCTTTTCATCATATATCCAGTGAGCTCCCAATGAATACGCGTCTGCAACTAGTGAACTTAATACTAAATCTTTTACTTTTTTTTCATCAAACATACAAACCCCTTTATTTATCTGCTGGTTTTTCTATCTCATAACCAAACTCAATTTCTTTACTCTCATTTGGTTTTAATTCAAAATCAAAATAAATCTTACCATTTTTATCTAATTTTGTCTCTTTTGTTTTTCCAATAAGTTTAACTTTTATATCTTCATGCTTTGAAATAGGTAATCTTTCAATCAAAGTTAATTTTTGAACTTTCTTATGATTGTTAGTAACTTTATACTTCCAAACCTTTTGAGTTTTTAAAGTATTCATACTAAAGAAAGGTTCTTCTTTCATATCTTTTACTAACTCTTTTTTTATATCTATAAATCTATTTGTACCAAAAAAGATTGAACTTTTTTTATCTTTTTTAATCTCATTTATATTACTTCTTCCAATATATGTACCATCAAGATACAGTTTTGAATTTAAAATACCATACAATTTTTTACTCTTAAATTCTACTTTGAAAAAAGCTTGTGATTGTGAATATCCATCTATTTCTAAACTATCATTTGCTTTATAATTATCTTTTGAAAAAACAACCTCTGTTTTTTTACCACTTGGTAAATTTATATTTGAAGCTTTAAAAAATGATTTCGTTGTACTTTCAATATACGCAAAAGTAGGCCTAGGAGCTGATGTTTTTGCTCGAACCATATTTTTTGATATCATACTATCCATCATAACCTCAGCTTCTTGGGCATAAGCCACTTTTCTTGGTTTATATATATCTAAGTATTGTGGTCTAAAAATATTTGGTTTTAATTGATGTACAAAATTGTATGTATAAAAATTTATATCAATATTTTTAAAGTCAACACCTGTTGATTGAGTAATAAAAGATGAGTTTTTAATACCTATGCTTTTTTTACTTGAATCATAATTTATATCATAAAAACCATTTCTTGAAATATTATAAATTGGATATGAAATTGTTACTTCATTTCCTTTTTTACAAGTAATATCATAATCAAGTTTTGTGAACTTAGTGTTTACTCTTTTTTTAACTAATTTATTTAAAGACTCATTATCTTTTTTTAACTCTTTTTCAATATTATAAATTTTATTATGACTATCTAAAATCTCTTTTTTTAAGAATTTTGAAGTTACTTCTAAATTCTTTGCATTTGAAATATTAGTAATAGAAGTTCTTTCTAAATATGCAATATTACTTTTCAATGACTTAATAGTATTTGTTTTATTTGAAATAGTATCTTTTAAAGTCTCTATGTCTTTACTCAAACTATCATTTGAAAAAGCGACATAGTCTATATTTGAATTTAAAACTTGACAACCATCCTCTAATTTAAATCTAACATCTTCAAGTCTTACTTGACCAAGTAAATCTGCACTTGTTTTATTTAAAGAAATTTCTTGATTTACAAAAGTTCTATTTGTAAAAATATCTATGCTATTTATATTTGTATTTGCGAATCCATATACAGAAACAATAGCTAACAATGCAATCTTTTTACCTATATTTATCATAATTTTATCTCCAGTTTTTATAATTTGTAAATGAAGGAAATTGAGTTTTAAACTCTTCCTCATCAAAAGAAAATGCAAATGAATCCATGTAAGCATTTAATAAATCATAAGCTTCTTGAAGTTCTTGAAACTTTTCATGACTACCCTCTGGCATATCAGGATGATACTTTTTAGACAATGCTAAATACTTCTTTTTTAAATCTTTTTTTGAAGTTTTTATAAGTATTCCAAATAAGTCTACTGCCTTCTCAAACTCTTCATAATCCATCTAATTTTCCCTAAGATAATATTTTTATAAATAATCGTATATAATCTGTGAATTAATAATACTTTATATTTATTAATATATTATTAAAAAAAAACTTAGGAGAAAAAAATGGTACATACTTTATATTATGTTTATGACCCAATGTGTGCTTGGTGTTATGCATTTGCTCCAACTTTTGAAAAAGTAAAAGAGAGTTTGCCCTCAAATATCAAGATTATATATGTTCCGGGAGGTTTAGCTCCACATACAAGTGAACCAATGCCACAAATAATGAGAGAAAAGATAGAATCAATCTGGTATGAAATAGAAAAAGTTGTAGGAACAAAATTCAATCATGATTTTTGGACAAAATGTACACCAAAACGTTCAACTTATTTAGCTTGTCAAGCAACACTTGCAGCAAAAATACAAAATAGTGAAGAAGCTATGATAAAAGCTATTCAAGAAGCTTATTATCTAAGAGCTATGAACCCTAGCCAAGAAGAGACAATGATTCAACTAGCTCAAGAGCTAGGCCTTGATATGGAACTTTTTAAGAATAGTCTAACATCAGAAGAGACTATTAAAAACTTTACAGAAATGATGAATTTAAGAAGAAAACTTGCTCTTAATAGTTTTCCATCTTTAGCAATAAAATATAAAAAAGAGATTTATCCAATAAATATAAAATATAATGGACCAAAGACTATTTTAGACCAAATAGAAAATATTACACAAAACGTTTATTTTTAAAAAATAAAAACTTTATTTATAGGTATAGAGTTATTACAAACTCTGCACCTTTGTACTCTACATCTTCATAAGTATAGTTTACATTACGAACAATTAGTTTTCCATGCATTCTTTCAATTATTTGTTTACTCATATATAGTCCAATACCTGTACCACCCTCTTCTTCTTTAGTAGTAAAATATGCTTCAAAAACTTTTTCCAATATCTCTTCTGGTATTCCACCAGCGTTATCTCTTATTTTTATCTTAACTTGATTTGATTTTTCTTTAGTTTTTATAAAAAGAAGCCTTCTTTCTTTTTTATCTTTTTTAACCAACTCTTCTTTGGCATTTTTTAATATATTTATCAAAGTTTGCAATAGTTCATTTTCTAAGCCATATATTTCTACACTTTTTATATCTTCTATTATCTCTATATTATTGTTTTTAAACTGTGAACTTATAAGTTTAAAAGTTTTTGAAAACGCTTCTTCTAAATTAAAAGTTATATGTTTTTTATTTGGATTAAAAAAATTTCTAAAATCATCGATTGTAGTGGATAAGTTTTTCACAGAATCATCAATAGCTACTGTTGCATCATCAAACTCTTGTTCAGTAAAATTATCAAACTCTTTACTAAATTTCAACATACCATTTGAAGCACTAATTACACTTAAAGGTTGTTTCCATTGATGGGCAATATTTCCAATCATCTCTCCCATAGTTGCCATTTTTGATTGTTGAATAAGTAGTTTTTCTTTTTCAATAGCTTTTTGCATCTCTTTTTCTATATCTGCTCTATATTTTTTAAACCTATTTGCAATAATCTTTGAAATATAAAATGAAATGATAATAAAAATAAGAGTAATAACAAGTACTGTTACAATAATTTTATTAAAAGCTTTTTTCTTTCTTTGCTCTAAAAAAGCTTTTCTCTCATCTAACTTTTTATTTAAATTTTCTAAATAAAAGCCTGAACCAATAACCCAATTCCAATCCTCAAATAACTTTATATATGAAATCTTATTATTACTATTTAATTCTTTATCTGGATTAACAGTAGCATCATAAGTCATAAACCCACTCTTAGACTCTTTTGCAAAATCAATTACGTCTTTAACTATATATCGACCATTTTTATCTTTTACATCCATTCTATTTATTCCTACTAAGGAATCATTTAAGTGGGCTAAACTATTTCCCTTTGTATCATAAACAAAAATATATGAATTATTTCCATATCTAATACTTTTGATTCTTTCTAATAACTCTTTTTTTAATTTAATTTCAAAGTCTTTTATATATTCACCTGTTCCTATTGCAATATTAAAAGGTTCAAAATATTTGTAAAAACTAATCTTCATATATGCTGCATTATCATCTTTTTCTCTATACCAAAAATAGGTATCATATGATTCAGTTTTATTTTTAATAACATCAATAAACTTTTTAGCAAACCTATTTCCATTTATATCCGTAAACTCTGAAAAATTTTTACCTTCAAGTTCCTTGTTTAAAGGTTGTAATAAATTTGTTCCATTTTCATCACTAATAAAGAAATAACCTCTTCCTTCATTATAAATTATTCCACCCAATGCTATTTTTATAATCTGAAAAATATCTTCTTTTGAATGAAGATGTTCAACATACTTCATCTCATTGTTATATATATTTGTAGCTATTTGGTGAGCTTCATAAACTCGTTCTTTTAATTTTATACGTAGTAGTTCTTCTGCTTTCTCTTTTTCACTTTTTATTAAATTATAAACTCTCTCTATTTCATTTTTTACTCTTTTTTTATTATTATCTAAATAGCTATTTTCTATAAGTTGGACTTCATGCAAAAAACTTTTACGTTTTTCATTTAAAAAAATTTGTGTGATTAAAAAAGATAGGATAATAACAAAAAATATTGGTCCAAACTTTATTATATTAAGAATGGTATTTTCATTTTTTAGAATACTCATAATAAATCTTTCAGAACAAATAATTTTCTAATTTGTTATTATTAAAGCTATTTTATATAAAAATAATGTACATATAATGTAAGTATACTATAAACTTTTGATTAATAAAAATATTTATAAGAATTGTACTGTTTTAAGAGAAAATAAAAGTTAAAAAACTTGAAGAATTAATTGTTTAAAAGAGGAAGAATACTCTTCCTCTTTTGTTGATATTATTTCATTAATGGATCTGTTAATCCTAATGTATACATACCAATTAAACCTAAGATACCAGCAATTAAACAATAATAAATTGTAGGGATTACTGTTCTTCTTAATGTTTCACCCTCTTGGTCTAATAAACCAACAGTAGCTGATGCCGCAACAACATTATGAATTGCAATCATGTTACCAGCTGCTGCTCCAACTGCTTGAAGTGCAACCATAAATGCAGTAGAAATTGTAAGTGCATCTGCAACACCATACTGGAATTGAGATAACATCATATTTGAAACTGTGTTAGATCCAGCAATAAATGCACCAAGTGCACCAACCATTGGAGCAAATAATGGATAAATTTCACCAACTGATGTAGCAACAAAGTTTGCCATAGCAACAGGCATAGAATCAAATCCAGCTTCATTAACTCCTGAGTTAATAAGGATTCTTACTAATGGAATAGTAAAGATAAGTACAAAACCAGCACCTAACATAACTTTTGAAGATTCAGAAATAGCTTCTTTCATCTCTTTAAATTCCATTCTATGTAGGAAGTAAGTAATAATTACAACAAATGCTAAGATACCACCTGGTAAGTAAAGTGGCGTAATAGAATATCCTAAACCTTCACCTAAAATATCTTTAAATGGAATAACCCAAGACTTAACAAATGCCTTAGCTTCGTCAGATACTCTTGTTAATACTAAAATAACAGCAACTAATACATAAGGTATCCATGCTTTTGTTAAAGACATTGGAACTTTTGCACTCATTGCATCTAATTTTAATTCAAATTTTGATACCCAATGTACTGGCCATTCTTCTTTTGGAGCAAAATCCCAAGTATTTTTAGGAATTAAGAAACCTTTTTTTGCTGCTAATGTAACAATTGGAAGACCAACTAATGCACCAATAAGTGATGGGAACTCTGCACCTAAATAAATACCTGTTAAAGCATAAGGGATAGTAAATGCTAAACCACCAAAAATAGCAAATGGTAAGATTGATAAACCTTCAGTCCAAGATTTATTTTTACCAAAGAATCTAGTCATCATCATAATCATAAATAGAGGAATAAGTGTTCCCGTAATTGCATGAACAACTGCTACTTCAGATGTAATGATTTGTAAATATACATCCCAACTAGAACCAATTGATTGTAAAGTTGCTGCGATACCTTCAGAGTCTAAACCTTTATTTACACCAATTAAGATTGGTGTACCAACAGCACCAAATGATACAGGAGTTGATTGAATCATCATACCAATCATAACTGCTGCCATAGCTGGGAAACCAATTGCTACCATAAGTGGAGCTGCAATAGCTGCAGGCGTACCAAATCCAGATGCACCTTCAATAAATGAACCAAATAACCATGCAATAATAATAACCTGAACTCTTCTATCAGGACTTACATTGTTAAACCCTTCTCTAATAACTTTTATAGCACCAGAGTGTTTAAGCGTATTTAACAGTAATATTGCACCAAAAATAATCCATAATACTGCCACAGTGATTAATAGACCTTGAAAAGTTGAGGCTAAAACTCTATTAAAAGTTACCTCCCAAACGTATAATGCCACTAAACTTGTTACGATATAAACAACGGGCATCGCTTTTTTAGCTGGTAATCTAAAACCAACTAGAAGTACAGCTGCAACTAAGATTGGTAGTGCAGCAAAAAATGCTTGTGTACCTACTTCCATAATATTCTCCTTCTTTCGATGTTGTAATGATAAAAAAAAGAAATGATATTCGCATGATAAAAGTAGCATTAGCATAGCGTTTTTATCATATGACCAAAATTTACTCACAAAAGCTACACAATAAAAGCTTATAATTTAAGATAAAATATTATAATATCAAACTAAAATTTTAAGGCTTTATAAAATATGGGAAGAGAATTGTCATTTATTATTAGTAGTTTAATCAAATGGGGTATATTTTTTGGAATACTCTATCTAATCTTTACTAATTTTGGAACATTTTTAATTATATTATTTGTAATCATAGCTATCATTTATTATGTTATTAGTCAATTTAAGAAAAAGCTTAAACAAGGTAATCCAAACGGATTTAAGTTTACTTTCAATGGGCAAGATTTTGGACAAGCAGGCCAAGGAACACATGGGAATTTTAACTTTAATGATTTTGAACAACAATTTAGACAAGGCAATTTCCAACATGGTGCTGCAAATTTTGGAGAAGTAAGTAAAGCAAAGGAATTTTTTGGATTTACAAGTGATCCAACAAAAGATGAAATCAAGAAAAAATATAAAGAACTTGCAAGAAAATATCATCCAGATATAAATGACCACGGGGATGAACTAATGCAACAATTAAATCATTATAAAGATGTTTTACTACAAGCTTATCCTAACTAGGAATAGCTTTTATGTTTTTAAAAAAATTAAAAATATTTTTTATTATAGTTGTTATATTAGGAACTTTATTTCTAGTTTATAGTTGGTATAAGAATTACCAATTTAAAAATAATCCTCTAAATCAAAATATTGTAGAAAAGATTAATAAAAAACACAAAGAATTAGAAATTCTCACATATCAAAAGTTCAATATAAAAAGAAAAATTCCTGTAACAGTTTCAGATAAAATGCCATCAAAACTTTATGGCGCAGCAACTTTCTCAAAGAGTGGCCAAATTCAAATATTTCTAAATAAAAAATATTTTCAAGAGAGTCTTGAATATATGATTGATGATGTCCTTCCCCATGAATATGCTCATGCTTTAATGTTTGTAAAGGGTAATACAACAAATCAAAAAGGTGGACATACAAAAGAGTGGCAAAATATTTGTAAATCTTTAAATGGTCTTAGATGTGATAGATTTGTCAACATTGATGATATAATCATTGGAAAAACAAACTTTTTTTAAACTAAAAAAAAGCTAACTTAAATGCAAAGACAGCAAAAATAACAGCAAATACTTTTTGAACAAGTTCTAACTTTTCTTTTGAATTAAATAATTTATTTTTCATACTACTTGCAAAAATAGCGTACATCACAAATACAATAAAAGTCATTAACATAAATATCAAACTTAAAACTAAGATATCCAAAATCAAAGAGTTTGTATTTAAAGATATAAATTGAGGTAAAAAAGATAAAAAGAAGATAGATAACTTAGGGTTTAAAAGATTTATCATAATTGCTTTTAATACTATTTCATAGCTATTTGATGATATATTTTTATTTTCTATTTTTAATATCCCTTTATCAGAAAAAAGTAAAAAGGAAAGATAAATCAAATATGATATTCCTAAATACTTTACTATATTAAAAAAAATACTATCTAAACTAAATAATGCTAAAAGAGAAAACATTGAAATAATCAAATGAGGTAATATTCCAATAGTACAGCCTAAAGCTGCCATAATACTTTCATGTTTACTTTTAAAAAGTGCAATACTAATCGTAAAAACTACTCCTGTTCCTGGTATAAGTACTATGATTAAAGAAGTGATTAGAAAGTCTAAAGTTATCATCTATTTTCCTATATTTTTTAATAGTATAAAATAAATAG
Organism: Arcobacter sp. LA11; assembly: GCF_001895145.1. Classification (NCBI taxonomy): domain Bacteria; kingdom Pseudomonadati; phylum Campylobacterota; class Epsilonproteobacteria; order Campylobacterales; family Arcobacteraceae; genus Arcobacter; species Arcobacter sp. LA11. The sequence goes on from NZ_BDIR01000010.1 coordinate 42,430, forward strand.
ATTTCTTTGTATTGTAAAAAGTTGTTATTTATAAAATGATGGATTTAATCCCGTGTAAGCTTTAAAATATTTTATCATATGACTTTGATCATAAAAACCACACTCCAATGCAATAAAACTCAAAGGTAAACCTTTTAAAATTAGCTCTTTTACTTTTTTAACTCTTTGCTGAAGAATATATTCTTTTGGAGTAAGTCCAAGCTCTTCTTTAAAAACTCGAATAAAGTAATACAAGCTAAGATTTGCAAGCTCGCTAAGAGAAGAAACGGTAAGTTCTGAAGATAAGTTATCATTTATATATTCGAGTGATTTTTTAATAACCTCTTTACTTTTATATAATTTTTCTATAGGAATAAAACTATCCGCATGTTTTTTTATAAACTGTGTAACAACACTTAAAAACATCTCTTCTTTTTCTATTGTAAAAGAGTATTCATCAAACATAATAGTATGAAGTTCTTCTATTCTTTTAGCTAAATCCTCATCTTCAATAACTCCATCTTTAAAAAAAGGAATATCATTTTTTTTACCACTAATACTAGAACTAAGTTCCCTCATAAGTTTTGTATCAACATAAAACATTTTATAAGCCCAGCCATCTTTTGTAAAACCATCATGAACTTCACCAGGATTACATAGATTTATTACACCTTTATTCGCTGATACTTTTTCACCTCTATAGTTAAAATCTAATTTCCCTGATTGAATCACACCAAAACAGAACTCTTCATGGAAGTGTTTATTAAAACTATGATTTGTAAAAGAGGCTTCAAGTAGTTGAATACTACCTATATTTTTAAGTTTTAGTATTTTAGATTTCTGCATAATTATAAGTATACTAAAAATTAAATTTTTTATATTGTAAAAATTTGCTATATTTATAAAGTTAAAAAATATTTTATAAGGATAAAGAATGTTGTACAAAATTTTATTAATTTTTTCACTTCTTCTAACCTCATCATTTACAAAGGAAAAAGAAATGAGTATTTACGATTTTACAGTAAAAAATATTGATGGAGAAGATATATCTTTATCAAAATATAAAGGAAAAGTTCTTTTAATAGTAAATGTAGCTAGTAAATGTGGATTTACCCCACAGTATGAAGGTTTAGAAAAACTATATGATAAATACAAAGATAAGGATTTTATGATTTTAGGATTTCCATCAAATCAATTTTCAAATCAAGAGCCAGGATCAAATAAAGATATAAAAGAGTTTTGTCAACTCACCTATGGCGTAAGTTTTGATATGTTTGCAAAAGTTGATGTAAATGGAGAAAAGGAAATTCCTTTATATAAACATCTAAAAAGTGAAGCTAGTGGAATATTAGGAACAAAAAATATCAAATGGAACTTTACTAAATTTCTAATAGACCCATATGGAAAAGTTATAGATAGATATGGTTCAATAACAAAACCAAAAGAGATAGAGCCAGAGATAAAAAGACTTCTAGGTCTGTAAAAGTTTAAAAAAGGGCCAACTGCCCTACTGGTTCTTTTTTTATTTTTTCTATACAAGAAGCTTCATCAAACAATACTTTGTTTACTTCATTCGTAACTTCATACAAATCAAGTTTTTCACTTGGATAGATTTTAAAAAGTTCATTTACTTCTTTTATCTTTTGGCTATAAAGCCAAGTGCTAAAATCTTTTTTATCTAAAACTATAGGCATACGATGGTGGATTTTCCCTAATTTTTCATTTGCATCACAAGTAATAAGTGCCACAGTAACTATTTTCATATTTAATTCAATATCAAACCATTCATCCCAAATACCTGCAAGTGCCATATAATCATTTTTCATATCACGAACAAAGAAAGGAGTCTTTTCCTTATCTTCAACTTCCCATTCATAAAAACCATTTATAGGAATAATACATCGCCTAGATTTAAAAGAATCTCTAAAAGTCATCTTCTCAAAGATTGATTCACTTCTGGCATTTATATTCATAGACTTTTTATTTTTAGCCCAAGAAGGTAAATATCCAAAATGAGCATATAAGTAATTGCCATTGTTTAATAAAGCGGGGATAGGAATAGTTGGAGCAATATTATATCTTGGATTTAGTTCTCCAATCATATCATTTTTTATTAAATCTTTTACATCAATCTTAAAAGTTTTATCATCATAAACTGCTAATCTTCCGGGCATATTCTTCCTAAGTTTTTTTGTATTCTATCAAAAAAAACTATTAAAAAATTTAATATTTTCAAATTTTATTTTAGTTTATATATAATGCTTAAAATAATAAAAGGAACATGATGGAAATTATAAAAGAATATCAGTTTATTATATCAACATTAATAATTATTTTAGGATGGTTTATTAATAACGAACTTAATAGAAGACATGAAATAACTAAAAAAAGGTTAAATTATAGACTTGAAATGCTACATTCATTTCTTCCCGTTTTTATTTCAATGTCATCTTCTCTTAATCCATTTAAAGAGGATAAGAATTTAAATAAAAAAATCATTGAAGCAAGAATTAATTTCCAATTATATGGATTAAAAGATGAAATAGATTTATTCCATAAACTTATAGATTCTATAGAGATTAATAATATTCCAGATACGAATATTCATTTTAAAAGATTAACCGAACTAGTAAGAGAAAGATTAAGGCAAGAATTAAAAATTCCAAATGCATCACTTTATTAACCTTTAGATTATTAAATTAAAAAAGGTTTAAAAAAGAATATTTTGATAAAATTCCAAAATGAATTTGGAAGAAAAACTAAAACAATTACCAAATGACGCTGGTGTTTATCAATACTTTGATAAAGATGGTCATTTACTTTATATTGGAAAAGCTAAGGTTTTAAAAAACCGTGTAAAATCTTATTTTAAATTTACACCAAAATTACTTCCAGCAGATAAACTTAGTCCTCGTATTTATAAGATGATTACAGAAGTAGAATCTTTAGAATGGATTGTTGTACCAAATGAGCACGATGCTCTAATTTTAGAAAACTCTTTAATCAAACAACTTAAACCCAAATACAATATCTTACTTAGGGACGATAAAACATATCCATATATTTATATAAATCTAAATGAAGATTTTCCAAGACTTGAAATCACGCGAAAAGTTTTAAAAGAAAAAAACATTAAATATTTTGGTCCCTATTCTATTGGTGCTAGAGATATGTTAGATTCTATATATGAAATAGTACCACTTGTACAAAAAAAATCGTGTATAAAAGGTAAAGAGGCTTGTCTTTTTCACCAAATAAATAAATGTCATGCACCTTGTGAAGGGAAGATTACTAAAGAGGATTATGCAAAACTTGTAGATGAAGCTTTAGGTTTTATTTACAATAAAAATAAATTAGTTACAAAACTAAATAGCAAGATGGAAGAGTATAGTGCTGATTTTAGATTTGAAGAAGCTATGAAACTAAGAGATAGAATCAAATCTATTAAAAAATCTCAAATCCAAACGGGTATGGATTTAGCAACAAATGAAAACTTAGATTTATTTGCAATCAAAGCTATAAATAACAAAGCAGTACTTGTAAGAATGTTCTTTAGAGATGGGAAACTAGCTTCAAGTAATCACAACTACATAAAACAAAATAAAGATGATATAAATATAGATATAAATGAAGCCTACAGTAGAGCCATAGTAAACTATTATGACAATGAACTTCCCCTACTTCCTAGTGAAATACTCATTGCAGATGAAATTGAAGAAAAGCGAGATATAGAAGAGTTTATTAAACAGAAGTTTTCAAAAAGTATCAGTATTCTAAATCCTAAAAGAGGAAAGAAAAAAGAGATAATTCAAGTTGCACATAATAATTGTGATGAATTATTAAGACTTCAAAATACAAGTTCCGAAACTTCTTTATATGAGGATTTAAAACTATTATTCAATCTTGAAAAAACTCCTAATAGATTTGAATGTTTTGACAATTCGCATATGATGGGACAAGCAACTGTTGGAGCAATGGTTACATGGGAAGAAAAGTTTGTAAAATCTGATTTTAGACATTATAACCTTGAAGCAAAAGATGAATATGCACAAATGAGAGAAACACTTATGAGAAGAGTAGAAAGTTTTGAAAAAAACCCTGCTCCTGATATGTGGGTTATTGATGGAGGAGAGACTTTATTGAAGCTAGCACGAGACATAAGAGACTCATGTGGAGTAAATCTTGATATTGTTGCAATAGCTAAAGAAAAACTTGATTTTAAAGCTCACAGGGCTAAAGGAAGCGCTAAAGATATAATTTTCTATGAAAGAGCTGGAGAAATATTAAAACTTGAACTTCTACCTTCTGATAAAAGACTACAGTTTATTCAAAGACTTAGAGATGAAGCTCATAGATTTGCAATAACTTTTCACAAAAAACAAAAAAGAAAAGAAGATACTCAAATTTCACTTTTACAAATAAAAGGAATTGGTGAAGCAAAAGTTAAAAAACTACTTTTATATTTTGGAACATTTGACAATATAAAAAATGCAAATTTGAAAGAACTGAAAGAAATCCTAAACGAAAAAGATGCTATGCTTCTACTTAATTATTTCAAAAATTTAGAAGGCTAAAATCTTTGGCAAAAATTGTTTTAAACAAATCACACTATTTTCACAATTTAAAAATTATATCTGAACATGTTGGTTCAAAAGAAAAAGTTGCTGTAGTGTTAAAAGACAATGCTTATGGTCATGGACTTTTAGAGATTGCCAAGCTTGCAAATGAGTTTGGAATAGAAAATGCTGTAGTAAGAACAATAGAAGAAGCAAAAAAAATTGAGCCATTCTTTAGGCAAATCTTAATCCTAGCTGATAATAATTTAAACACTTATTCACATTCTTTTCACATTGTTATTAATACATTAGAAGATATTCAAAGGTTACCCGAAAATACGAATGTTCACCTAAAAGTGGACACAGGAATGCATCGAAATGGAATTTCTATAGAAACTCTAGAAGAGGCTATTCTTGGTATCTACAAGAAAAAGTTGAATTTAACTGGTATCCTAACCCACTACAGAAGTGCTGATGAGCTCTCATGTGACTTCTTTTGGCAAAGGTCAGTTTTTAAACAGGTGAAAAGTGAAACAAAAATAATATGTGAAAAACTTTTTTTACCCATTCCTAAGTTTCATTCTGCTAATTCATCAGGTTTATTTAGGTTTAAGAATTTTGATGAGGACTTAGTAAGAGTAGGTATTGCCCAATATGGGTATTTAGAAACAAATATAATTTTTTCTAACCCAAAATTAAAACCAGTTATGTCACTTTGGGCAAATAAAATCGCAACAAGAACTATCAAAAAAAATCAAAAAGTTGGATACGGTGGAACATATTTAGCAAAAAATGATATGAAAATTTCTACATATGATCTTGGATATGGAGATGGATTTTTAAGACTAAATGGAACACAAAAATATACAACTCCTAAAGGCTATGAAATTTTAGGAAGAGTTTCGATGGATAACATTTCTATAAACAGTGATGATGATGAAGTTTGTATTTTTGATGATGTAAAAGAACTTGCAAAATTACAAAATACAATTACTTATGAAATCACAACAACTTTAAATCCAAATATCCCAAAAGAAATACGATGATAAAAAAAATCATTGTATCAACTATATTAATTTGTAGTCTAAATGCAATGACTTTTAATGATGCCAAACAGGCAGAAGAAGAGTATGGAGTTATGAAAGCTCTTTCTATGTATAAAACTCTTGCAAAGCAGAATGATATACAATCAATATTTAGACTTGCAATAATTTATTCAAATGGTAAACATATAAAACGGAATCTCTCAAAATCAAAAGAACTATTAGAAAAAGCAAGTAAATTAAATCATCATAAATCTACATATTATCTAGGTAAATTATATTTATCAAAAAAATCACCTTATTATGATTTAACTGAAGCATTTAACACTTTTATAAAAGCATCAAATGAAAACTATGCTCCTGCTCAAAATATGATAGGTCAATTTTTTGCAAATGGAATAGTTGTTGAAACAGATTATAAAAAAGCTGTAAATCTTTTTGAAAAAGCATCTAAACAAGGGCTTGTTGATGCGCAATGTAACCTAGCTTTTATGTATGCAAGTGGAAAAGGTGTATTTCCAAATTTTGGAAGAGCCCATCAATTTGCTAAAAAAGGTTATGAAGAAGAAAATAAAAAATGCAAAAAGGTTTGGAAAGATTATAATTTAAATAAATATGCAAAAGACAAAGGTTGGAAATTTAATTTTTATACCAAACCTTAATCTTTTAAAATATCAATTACATATTTTTATGAAATTTTCTTATTTCTCTTTCTGAACTTCTCTTTTCTGCACCATCATAATTTGGATTGATATCTTTTTCTCTTCTATCAACTATATCATCTTTACCATGGAACTCTTTTTCATTTGCTCTTTCAACTATTTTTTTAGAGATATTAGAAGTACTAATTGCAATGTCATAAGTTTCGCTCGCAGCATTAGCAATCTGTTGAGTTTGTTGATCTTGTCTTGCAACAGAATCATTTATTTGCTCTATTCCAGATTGTTGTTCTCTTGAAGAAGTTTCAACATCAGTGATTAATCCAATTGTTTTTGTGATATTCTCATTTAATTCACTATAACCTTTTATCATATTCTCAGCAATATTTTTACCATCATTAGCTTTTTCATTTGCATTTTCTACAATATCTTTAATCTCTTTTGCAGCCTCTGCACTTCTACTTGCTAAGTTTCTTACTTCTTGAGCAACAACTGCAAAACCTTTACCTGCTTCACCAGCTGTAGCAGCTTCAACTGCTGCATTAAGAGATAAGATATTTGTCTGAAATGCAATTTGATCAATAACACCAATAGAATCATTTATTGCACTTACTTGTTCATTTATCTCAGACATAGAATTCATTGTTTTATTAGCTTGTTCCTGTCCATATGTAGTTTTTCCATTTAATTCTTTAGCATATTTAGTCATAAGTGCTATTGATTCATTATTACTAACAATAGTACTTGTAATCTCTTCAAGTGCAGCAGATGTTTCTTCTAAAGAAGCAGCAGCTTCATTTGTAGAATGATTCATTGTTTTTACATTATTTAATAAAACATCAGAAGATGAATCAAGAGTTAATCCTGCTCTTTTATTTAAAATCAACATTTCTGTGATTGAATCACCAAGCATATTTACACCTGAACCTAATCTTTTTAAATGAGATTTCAAGTTTGTTGATTCAACTTTATTTAAATATTTATATGAAGAGTATTCTTCTAATACTTTTAATACATTATCAATATTTTTTTCTAAATTATCTCCCATTTTATCTAGCAATGAAGTTAATTCATTTAATGCCTCATTACCAACAGAAATATTTACTCTTTTGGATAAATCACCTTCTTCAAACTCTTTTAAAACTTCGATTGTTTTAGAGATGACAATTTTTTCTTCTTCTACACCAGTTTTTACTTTCTTTATATTTTGATTAACAGCTTTTGCCATTTCACCTATTTCATCACCTGATTCTTTAAGTACTAAAATATCATCACTCTCTTTATTTACATATTTAAAGAAGTTTAATAAACCATCTTTAAAATCATGAAGAGAAGTACTTATACCTTTTAACATAATCATAGATAAAATGAATAATCCGATAACAGCCAACACAGTAAATATCAATACTAAATAAAAGTTGCTATTTGAAGATTTATACTCTTCATTAATCGTCACAAGTAGTTCTTTTGCTAAATAATCATCAATTTTCTTTAATAGATTAATCTTTTTTGTTATTGTTTGAAACCAATATGTTGCTTCATCACTAAATAAACTATTAGATAAAGTATTTAAAGCTTTTACTGCAGGTTCGTCATTAATTTTTACAATTTTATCAAGTGATTTAATAGAAACACCTTCTTCAACTCCTGTCAGTATTTCTGCTAATCCATTATTATATGTTGTAAATACTTTTTCTAAATCTGATAATAGTTTAGTTTCTTTCTGTGATAAATTTTCAATAGATTTATATTTTTTAATTTCTACTAATAATTTAGAATAAAATTCATTTACTTTTTTTGAATAATTATCTGTTCCATTTATTACATAGTTTTTATAATTATGGATTAATCCTCCATATCCTAATGTATTTTTCATTTCAGAGACTATTTCATGCTTTTTCGCTGAAAATAATAGAGTATTTCTAATTCTATTTACTTCATCTACATCTTTTCCTTTTAAAGTATTTTCATAAAAATTTTTAGCATCAGTTGATGCATATCTTATAAAATTATTCATAAAAGAATTTTGCGAAGAGATTAAATTACTAAATTTGATTCTCATACCTTCACCAAATTTATCTTTTGCTAAAGTATTTGTACCAACTGCTCTTTCAATTCCTGCTCTTTCTTTACTAAGTAAAAAATTTGAATAAGCTACTAATTGTTTAGTTACATTTGGTGAATTAGAAATTTTAGAGATTTCAATAACAACATTTAAATATTTAGCATTCATCTTTGTGTAATAACCTAAAGCTTTTCCAATAGGTAAACTTAGATTTGTAACTTTTGCTCTAATATCCTTGATTTTTGAGATATCCTTCATAGCCAAATCAAGAGATTTTGACATATCTATACTTATATTTTTTATATCAATTTTAGTTAAGAACTTATTCAATTCTTCTAATCTTGTATTTGTCAAAGCCCTTTGTTTGGGTAAGGTATCTACAAATTTCTTACCTTTACTTCCTAAATACCCAGCTGTCATACCACGTTCTTTTTGTGTTTCATGAACTAAAGCTGATATTTTTGTAGATAAAGTCACTCCATTTTTTAAGTCTGATAATTTATTTACATTACTAAAGTCAGAAATAATTGACCTAGATGCAAGAAACAAAATAAATAGTGTCGGTAAAAGTACGAGTATTGTTAATTTACTCTTTATTGATAGATTTTTAAACATTGCATATCCTAAAATAATTTTCTCATAAAAATTATTATTTTTTCATTCTTAAAATAATAATATAATATTTAAGCCTATTTGTCAATGATATGGAAAGGTATTAAATATACATTTTTATGAATGAATAGTTATTTTACTAGATATTCGATATTATTCTTGATTAAGTAATCAAGAAATAATTTAAAATACTTATTTGTTTCTTCTTTAGATTTTGATAGTAAAGAAACCTCTACTTCTCTTTTTTCACCTTTTATTCTAGGAAGGGAAGAAAGCTCTATATTATAGGGAATTGTCTGCATTATATTTATTAATTCATTTTCACCACATGAAGCAACTAATGTACTTCTATATTTTTTTATATCATTTTTTAAATAGTATTTATCCAATGCTTCAACTATCATTGATTGACTCATAGATGGAAAACCTGGTGTAAAAAAGAATCTATTATCTAAATAAAATCCAGGAACATTGTTTACAACATTTTTTAAAAGTTTTGCCTTTGTGGGTAAATATGACATATTTATTCGATGAGGATATGCTTCTTGTTTAAATTGATTCTCTATTAATTCTTTTGCTTTTGGGTGAAATTCCATTTTACCTTTACGAAATACCTCAGCTGCAATTTTTCTTGTATAATCATCAGGAGTAGCACCAATACCTCCAAAACAAAACATAACGGAATCTTTATCTGCAAGAATTAATTCAAAAATATTTTTCATTAAATCTACATCATCTTCTATAACAAAAGATGCTTTATGAGTCCAACCTCGTTTAAGAAGTTGTTCATTTAAGAAAGCAAAATGAGCATCCTTACGACGCCCATTTAAAAGTTCAGTGCCAATAATAACACTATAAAAGTTCATTTAAACTCTTGATTGAATAAATATATCCATTTCAGATACAATTTCTTCAATAGTACCTTCACCAGAGATAACTTTTAATAGATTTTTTTCAGTATAGAATGTTTTTATTTCTGATAAAGGTTCAATATATAATTTCATTCTATTTAAAAACACTTCTTCATTATCATCAGTTCTAACAACCTTTGCATCTGCTGCACGACCTAGAACTCTTTGAAATGCAGTATCTTGAGATACTTCAACTTCAATAACATTTGTTAATGAAACTTCAGCCTCATTTTCTAAATATTTATCTAATTCAGTCATTTGTTCAATTGATCTTGGATAACCGTCAATTACTACAATATTAGTTGGAGCACTTTTAATAGCACCTACAATTGTTTCGATTACAATTTCTATTGGCACTATCTTACCTTTTGATACAAAAGAATCAATAGTTTGACCTCTTTGGCTTCCACTTGCTATTTCTGCTCTTAACATATCACCTGTTGAGTAATGAGTAATACTATCATGTTTTGCTGCAATTAACTCTGCATCAGTAGTTTTTCCTGAACCAGGAGCTCCGATAATTAAAAAAAGTTTTTTCATTTATTGTTTCCTTATCATTACTATATATATTTAAAAAATGGAATTATATCTAAGTCCATTTATAACTTTGATGAGACTATTTCATAAGTTACTTCAATCATCTTAGATAGTTGTTCCTTTGTAAAACAATATGGCGGCATAAAATATATTACATTACCTAAAGGTCTTATATAAACCCCTTCTTTTAAGGCTGCTTGGAAAATTTCTAAGTTAATTCTTCTATTTGATTCATAACCTTGAAGTTCTATTGCACATACCATTCCTCTTTGTCTAACTTCTGTTACATTATCTAAGGCAGTAAATTTTTTTGTTTGCTCTTTTATAAATTCAATTTTTTCTTGATTTTTTTCTATTATATTTTCATTTTCAAATATATCAAGAACTGCATTTGCAACTGCACAAGCAATTGTATTTCCAGTATAAGAGTGTGAATCTAAAAATGATTTACCTTCATTATAATCACAATAAAATGCATTATAAATATCATCTGTAAATAATACAACAGATAAAGGCATATAACCACCAGTAATACCCTTTGAAAGACAAAGAAAATCAGGAGAAATTCCAGCTTGTTCATGGGCAAACATTGTTCCAGTCCTTCCAAAACCTACTGCAATTTCATCTGCTATTAAAAATACTCCAAATTCATCACAAACATCTCTTAACCTTGCAATATAACTTGGATTATACATTTTCATTGAACCTGCACACTGAATAAGTGGTTCTATTACTACAGAGTTTACTTTTCCTGCATTTTCTTCTAAAACTCTTCTCATATCATCTATAGCTTCATCTTCATCATAAAGAGCAGGAGATTTTGCATGTATTGTTTTAATTAAAATATCTTCATAAATATCTTTATACAATCCTGTATCAGAAACAGCAAGGGCTCCCATAGTTTCTCCATGATATGAATTTGTTAAAGAAACAAATAAAGGTTTACTTTCACCTTTGTTTTTAAAATATTGAAATGCCATTTTTAAAGATATTTCTATAGCACTTGAACCATTATCAGCAAAAAATATTTTTTGTAAAGGTTCAGCAGTCATATTTACTAATCTTCTAGCTAAATCAATAGCTGGCTTATGAGTAAAACCTGCAAAAATAACATGCTCTAAATCTTGAAGCTGTTCATTAATTCTTTGGTTAATAAAATCATTACTATGTCCAAAAATATTAACCCACCAAGAACTAATACAATCTAAAAACTCATTTCCATCAAAATCATATATATATGAACCTTTCCCTTTTTTTACTGGGATTAATGGTAATGTTTCATAATCTTTCATTTGTGAACAAGGATGAAAAATATGTTTTAAATCCTCATTCATTAATTCTTCATTTGTCATTTTATATTTTCTCCTTAACTTTGCATTCCAGCAGAGCTACATTTTCTTCTTTGATGATATTTTTTATCAATCACAATACTTTTCTGTTTTTCTTTTCTAGCTCTATCTTTTTCAACAAAGATTTTCTTTCTAGTTACTGGATCCATTTCTGTATAGTACATTACTGCTGAATATGTACTAGGTGTTGGTGTAAAAACTTGAGCTTGTTCTGGATTCATTTTTAACTCATGAGTAGTAAACTGTTTTAACTCATGCATATCTCTTTCTTCACATCCAGGGTGTGCGGCAATTAGATAGTAAGTTAAAAACTGTTTTTTCCCAGCTTCTTTATTTAATCTATCATACATCTTTTTAAACTCTATAAGTGGTTGCTTCCCAGGTTTTCCCATAAGTTTTAAAACTCTATCTGAAGTATGTTCAGGTGCAACTTTCATTTGTCCAGAAATATGATGATTAACTAATTGTTTTAAATAATCATAACCATGTTTTTTATCTGCTGCTATAAAATCATATCTTATTCCAGAAGCCACAAATGCTTTTTTAACTCCAGGAACTTCTCTTATATCTTTTAATAATTTAAGATGTCTAGAATGGTCAACTTTCATAACTTTACAAAGTCTATCAAAGTCTACACATCTAATATCATCACAAGTTCCCTTCTTGAGTTTTTTTCCACACTCATAACCATACATATTTGCAGTAGGTCCACCTACATCAGAAATAATTCCTTTAAAATCTTTATACTTAGTAAATTCTTTGGCTTCTTCTATAATATTTTTTTCACTTCTTGTACGTATTGTTCGCCCTTGGTGTACTCCAATTGCACAAAAGTTACACTCTCCCCAACAGCCATGATGAGTTTGAACTGAGAATTTTATTGTTTCTAAACATTTAACTTTCCCTTGGGGAACATGATAAGGATGCAATTCCCTTGTATATGGTAAAGAAGCAACTTCATCCATCTCTTTTTCATCTAAATAATCACATGGCGGATTTTGAATCATATATCTAGAATCTACTTGTTGGTATATTCCACGTGCCGATATAGGGTCGTTATTGTCATAAAAGATATCAAAAAGATCAATATATTTTTCTTTGTCTTCTAAACAATCAGCATGTGAAGGCATTTTGATATACCCCTCTTTTGGCTCTTTAGAAATATAAGATACTCCACGTACAACTTTTGGATCAGTTCCATCTCTTAAAGCATTTGTAAACTCTTCAATTGCTATTTCACCCATACCATAAATCAAATAATCAGCTTTTGCATCAAATAAAACTGGTTTTCTTAGCTTATTACTCCAATAATCATAATGTGTAACTCTTCGTAAACTAGCTTCAATTCCACCTAAAACAATAGGAACAGTATCTTTAAAATGTCTTCTAATTAAGTTTGAATAAACAAGTGTAGCTCTATCTGGTCTTTTATCATTTACTCCACCTGGAGTATAATCGTCTGTATTTCTAAATTTTTTAGTAGCTGTATAGTTTGAGACCATAGAATCAATACTTCCGCCACTAACTCCCCAATAAAGTTTTGGTTCGCCTAGTCTTTTTATATCATCAGTTTCGATATCAGGTTGACCTATTATTCCAACTTTATATCCAAATTTTTCTAAAATACGTCCAACAGTTGCAACTCCAATAAATGGAGAATCAATATAAGCATCACCACTTACAAGAATAACATCGCACTGTTCCCAACCAAGACTATCCATCTCTTTTTTTGTTGTAGGTAAAAACATTTATCTTCTTTTATTTTTTTGTAATTTTGCCAAAAGAAAGTTAACTTAATATATAAAATCTAGATTAGTTTATTTCTTTGTAATTTCTCTTGTCAAAAAATATAGATTTGACCGCCATTCGTAAGCATTTACATCATGCTCCACGATACTTGCATTTATATGACTAACAAGAGATCTTCCTTGTTCATATGAAGTGCCTTTTTCAATAATAAGTTTTCTTATATCATGTTTCTTTGCTAACTTTATAACTGAAGAAACTTCTTCTAAAGTTGTGTATCTATTTTCTCTATAATATAAATTTAATCTAAATCTTTTTGCAAAATAGTGCCAATAAGGTTCATATACAAAGATATTATAAGACTCACTTTTATCTAGTCTTCCTTTTATATATAAAAACATTTCATCAATTTCATTTAAAAATGTATTATAGTTTTCAAGAAAGAACTCTTTTCTATGTGATTTAAGTTTTATTAACTCATTTAAAATATTCTTTGATAACTCTCTTACTTTTAAAGGATCTATCCAAATATAAGGATTTATTTCACCATTTGTAAAATCTTTTTTTATATCTCTTGTTAAATCTTTAATTTTTAGGTGCTTATTTTTTGCTTTAAGAATATCTATATACTCTTTTTCTCTATCAAGAGCTAAAGTAAAATAAACTTTACTATAAGCAAGAGGCTCAATAATATCTTTATTTTTTTTATCAAACTCTTTATATCTATCTTCTACTACATGAATAACAAAATCATTTTTTGTAATCTTTTCAATAAAGTATTTTTGAACAGGAAGAGTTACTGTAATATGTGTTTTTGAATATAAAAAAGAGATAGAAAGCAATAATAGTGTTAAGATTTTAAACATATTATTACTTTCTACATAAAATACTAAGCTTCTACTTTTCTAATTCTTAAGCTTAATTCTTTTAATTGCTCAGCATCAACAGCACTTGGTGCAGCTGTTAATAAACATTGAGCTTTTTGAGTTTTAGGGAAAGCAATAACATCTCTAATAGAATCTGTTCCTGCTAGTAACATAATCATTCTATCAAGTCCCATTGCAAAACCACCATGAGAAGGTGCTCCATATTGAAGTGCATCAAGTAAGAAACCAAATTTCTCTCTAGCTTCTTCATCAGAGATTCCCATAAGTTCAAATACTTTTGATTGAATCTCTTCTTTATGAATTCTGATTGAACCACCACCAAGCTCAGTACCATTTAAAACAATATCATAAGCAATAGATTCAATAGCTTCTAAATCAGATGTATCTTCAAGTGATTTTGGCATTGTAAATGGATGGTGAAGTGCTTTTGTTCTACCATCTTCAACTTCAAACATTGGAAAATCAACAACCCATAAGAATTCAAATGCATCTGCAGGAATAATATCCATTTGCTCAGCAAGATAAAGTCTAAATCTACCCATATAATCCCATACAGTTTTCTTATCTCCAGCTCCAAAGAATACAACATCTCCAAGTTCAAGTTCAGTAGTTTTTACAATCTCTTCTAAATCAGCTTCTGAGAAGAATTTTGTAAGAGGTCCTTTAAGTCCATCTTCTTTCATTTGGAAGTAACCAAGACCTTTAGCTCCAAATTTTCTTACATAATCTTCAAAACCTTTCATTTGTCTTTTAGAGAAAATATTATCTCCATTTGGACATTTAAGAGCTTTAATTCTATTGTTCTTTTTATCTTTAGCTATAGAAGCAAAAATTTCATTTGTTGAGTTTGCAAAAATATCAATAACATCAACAAGTGGCATTTCAAATCTAGTATCTGGTTTATCAGAACCATAAGTTTCCATTGCATCCCAGTATCTCATTCTTGGGAAAGTTTCTGGAACTTGCTTACCACATTTAGTAAATACATCATAAATTAATTTTTCAGCTACTTTAATTACATCTTCTTGGTCACAAAATGACATTTCAACATCTATTTGAGTAAATTCTGGTTGTCTATCAGCTCTTAAATCTTCATCTCTAAAACATTTAGCAATTTGAAAATATTTATCAAATCCAGATACCATTAGTAACTGTTTAAATAACTGTGGAGATTGGGGAAGTGCATAAAATTCACCACCATGAACTCTTGAAGGCACAAGATAATCTCTAGCTCCCTCTGGAGTAGATTTAGTTAAAATTGGAGTTTCAACATCTAAGAAACCTAAATCATCAAGCGTATTTCTTACTTGAATAGCTGCTTTAGATCTTAATTGGAAAATATCAAACATTTTTTCAGATCTTAACTCTAAAAATCTATTTCTTAATTTAATCTCATCATTTACTTTTTCATCATTCAAATCAAAAGGCATTGGTTTAGATTTGTTTTCAATTACAAGCTTATCTAAAATAATTTCAATCTTACCAGTAGCTAAATTTGGATTTTCTAATCCTTCACCTCTAGCTCTAACTTTTCCAGTTGCAATTAAAACAAATTCATCTCTTACAGTTTCTGCTACTTCTAATGCTTCTTTACAATCAGCTGGATCTGCAACAAGTTGAACAATTCCACCCTTATCTCTTAAATCTATAAAAATAATTCCACCATGGTCTCTTCTACTATTTACCCAACCAGCAACAGTAACTGTTTCACCAATATTATTTTCGTTTACGTCTGTACAATAATGCGTTCTCAAATTTGACTCCGTCTTTTATTCTTTTTTATTAATTATTCGCGATTATATCTAAATGATACTTAATTTTTTAATTTGAAAATACTTCTTCAAAACCATAAGAAGTACTTTTATATAAAGTTGGTTCATAGTTAACTTGATTATCAATTACTTGAGTTCTTATAATTTCTGACTCATTGTTATATAAAAGATAATTTACCCCTACTAAAGATGAATAGTCAACCCAATTATATGTAATATCTGAACCTAAAAGTTTTGTATAGTCTTCTATAAAATCATCAACTTTCCCAATAGAGTTTGCAATATATAGATTTTTTCTATCCCTTGATTGTGTAAGTTTTACTAATATTGGATTATAATTAATTTGTGTTGATAAAACTTTTGCTGGATAAATTTCAAAAGCTGTTAACTGAGAAAGAATTATTGCAGATTTTACAGGATAAGTATTTAATAAAATAGTATTTCCTACCATTCTTTTATCTTTCATAATACTTCTGTAATTATTCTGTTTTCTTTGTATCTCTTTTATAATCCCTGTGTTTGAAAAGGTATTAAAATATATATCTTTTAATTTATTTTCTGTATATCCACCTTTTTTATAAAACATTGTATTTCTACCATTTGACAAACTTTGAAGTAAAGCTAATTGGTCTTGATAAGATATACCGCCAAAAATAAAATTCTCATTTTCTGTTACTATTTCATTTTTATTAATCAAAGGGAAATATATATTTGCTTGTCTCGATTCTTCTAATGAATTTAAAATATCAAAACCATTTTGAGTAAAAAGTGCAATTACTTTTGTAAAACCTTTTTCATTTAAATCAACTAATTCTCTTATGATATTATCTGGATTTTCATCATATGTATCAAATGTTTGAATTTGAAATGGCTGATCATTATAAATTAAAAAAGCACTAATTGTACTGATTGTACTTTTAGCATATTTCCCTACTATTCTAGAAGGATAAATAATAGCAATTCTATTTAAGTTATCATCTTCAATAAGCACTTCTTCAATAATAGGTTCTTGAGGTGTAGGTTCAATAATAACAGGAATTGGTTGAACAATGGGATCTTTTGGTTTAACAACAGAATCTTTAGGAACAACAACTTCAGATTTAGGTCCACATCCTACAAAAATAAAAAAAGACAACAAAATTATTAATAGATTTTTCAATTTAACTCCAGAATTGATTTTATTTTTAACATATCGTAAAATGCCTCTTTTTTAGAAGATGGATTTCTAAGAAGATAGCTAACGCTATGTGTTGGTACGACTTGATATTCTTTAAAATGCATAACTTGTCCTCTTATTTTATTAAAAGAAGTATTATCATTACATAAATATTGATAAGCTTTTTCTCCAAAAGTAACTATTAGTTTCGGTTCTACAAGTTCAATTTGTTTGTGTAAATAAGTACTACAACTATTGTAAGCAGAAGCATTTATCCCATTTGAACTTTTACATTTTACTAAATTTGTTATGTATACATCCTCTTTTTTTAAAGGTAAAACATTTTCTATCATCTTCACTAATTGTTCACCTGTTTTACCAACATAAAAACTTTTTAATTCATCTTCACTTGCAGTTGGTTCATCAGCAATTAGCATTAATGAAGCATTTAAATTTCCTTCTCCAAAAAGTACATTTTTTCTACTCTTTGACAATTCACACAAATAACAATTTTCAACTACATTTTTTAACTCTTCCATATCATTAGGTAAAGAATTACTACTAACTTCTTTATTGGTAAATTTTATCGTTGAATGATAATCATAACCAATTGTTTTTAAAAAATTTAATTGATATAAAATTCTATTTTTTACTGCTTTTGTCATAAAGAATTGTACATAAAAACTACTTTTAAGATTATTTGTCCCATTAATTTGTACAAATTTATATCATTATATTGACTTTTGTTCAAAATATTTGTACAATTACTTAATTTTTAAAGGAAACATAATGACTGCACCTAGTTTTAGAAAATTAGAATCAGATTTAGAAGTGAATAAAACAACTTTACATAACTGGAAGAAGAATAGACCTAAACTTTATGAGTTTATTATTGAATCATATAAAGATAGAGAATTATTAAAAAAACATTTAGACTTTATGATTACACAAAAGCAATTTATTGAAAACGAGATAGATTTAACAAAAACTAGAGTATCATAAAAGTATACAAAGTTATGGAGCCAAATAATTAATTCACTTTTTAAAAGCGCGCTGAGTTAGTTATAAAGCTCCATAAGTTTGTATTACTTCATATTAAAATACAAGATTAGTATCTAAAACAATTTTATTACGGCCTTCATTTTTTGCTTGATAAAGAAGACTATCAGCTTTTTTTACTGCCTCTGAATAAGAACTATAATTTTCTCTAAAAGAGACACCTGCACAAAACTCCACATTAATTTTTACATCACCATAAACAAATCTGTTATTAGTGATAATATTCTTTACTCTTTTTAAATAGTTTTCAATTTCTAATTTATTACTATAATGAACTAAAGAGATAAACTCTTCTCCACCATATCTTGATATGATATCTTCAGTACGTGTTAATTTATTTAAAATTGAAGCAAAAGTAGCAAGTATAGAATCCCCACAATCATGACCATAATTATCATTTATTTTTTTGAAATGGTCTAAATCGTAAAAAATGATTGCATAATTAGAATCAAAAATTCTAAAATGTTCTTCAACCCTATCAAGTTCAATGTTATAAGCACGTCTTGTTAGAACACCAGTTAAATAATCAATAGACTTTTCTTCTTCTGCCTTATTTAAACTGCATTGTAACTCTTCAATCTGTTCATATAAATAATCATTTTGAGTTTGACGACTTATGATATCTTCTCTATTTAATTCTATAGTTTTTTCAAATCTTTCCATTACATTTATTAATTTATTTTGTAAATTATTCAAGTCATCTTTCGATGAATTTGAAAGTTCAAGACTATTTATATCATTTTTAATATCTACAATTTCTTCTATAGTAATACAATTTTGTTTTAATGTTTTTTTAAAATGATCACCTAAAAATAATATAAGTTTTTTTACATCAGCAGTTTTTTCATTAAATAATGCCTTATCACTTTTAATTCTACGTGCAGTTAGCTTTCTTAAGTTTCTAATTGTTTCATTATTTATTAAGTGATTTGGCTCATTTGCTATTTGGCAAGAAACTTCATTTATTTCATTTTTTATTTCGTTATTAATTGAAGGAGAAATGAAATATGAAAAATCTTTTAAAAACTTTTTTATTTCTGATTCTGTAATTCTATTGCTTAATATTTTTGCTAAATCTCTAAAAGTAGACAAATCATTTTTTTCAAAAAATCTTTTTTCATCATTACTTAAAGAATCGATTATATCGTCATGTTCAACATATTCTTCTAAAATTAAATCTGTTTTTTTTAGTATAGAGTAAAACTCTTTTTCAAAATTCATTGGAGTTGAAATTGTATTATTTTTTTCTAAGTTTTTTAGTGTAGTTTCAATTATTTCTGTAATATCTTTCATATATATACACTCTTTAAAAGTTATTTTGTGTATTATATCATAAAAAAAAGAAAGAAGAGATAATATATTTTTATATTACCTCTTTATAATTATTTATATCTATGAGTAATTCTACCCTTATCAAGTGAGTAAGGAGTAATTTCTACTTTTACTTTATCACCTGGTAAAATTTTAATGTAGTGCATTCTCATTTTTCCTGAGATATGACATAGTACTACATGACCATTATCTAATTCAACTCTAAACATAGCATTTGGTAAAGCTTCAATTACTTTCCCGTCAATTACTATTACATCATCTTTTGCCACTTTATCTCCTAAGTTTACTCTTCTACTTTACTTAAAATAACTGCTTTTCCATCAATAACAGCAACTGTATGCTCATAATGACTACCACGTAATCTATCTTCTGAAACAACATCCCATTCATTTTCTAAAATAACTGGCTCTCGTTTCTTTTGACAAATCATTGGTTCTAAACAGAATACCATTCCATTTTTAATTTTTGGACCAGATTTAAAATTTGGTGCATCAACATAATTTGGGATTTCTGGTTCACAATGAGGTTTTTTACCTATTCCATGACCACAAAACCTTACTAATGGTTCATAACCACGAGCTACAATAAAGTTTTCAATCTCTTTTGAAAGCTCTTTAAATCTCATACCATCTTTAATAATATCAATAGCATAATATAAAGCATCTTTTGAACAAGCAATTAGCTCTTCATCTTCTTTTGATATTTTTCCTATAGGCATAGTAATTGCTGCATCACCATACCATCCATCAATCTCACTACCAATATCAATACCTAAAATATCACCCTCTTTTAATATAGTATCATCAGGAATTCCATGAATAATAACTTCATTTAAAGAAGTACAAACAGCTGCAGGGAATCCATATAAACCTTTAAAAGATGGACGTGCGCCTAAATCTCTTAAAAACTTTTCTCCCATTGTATCAACTTCTTTTAAAGTCATACCAGCTTTAACATTTTGATTTAAATATTGAAGAGTCTTCGCAACTGCCTGTGAGGCAGTTCGAAGCTTTGAAATTTCGTTAGGTTTTCTTAAAGGAATAGCCATTTTACTTTATAGTCCAACTGCACTTAAAGTTTCATATTTATTCATATATTGTTGTGCTTCAATCTTTCTCATTGTATCAATAGCAACTTGAACAACGATAAGTACTGCAACTCCTCCAAAATAGAAAGGAACACCCATTGCTTTTACTAAAAGCCATGGTACAGTAGAAATTAATCCTAAATAAATAGCACCCCAAAAAGTAAGTCTACTTGCAGTTTCATTTAAAAACTCAGCTGTACTTGCTCCTGGTCTAACACCTGGAATAAATCCACCTTGTTTTTTTAAGTTCTCTGAAATATCTTTTGCATTAAAAGTAATTGATGCATAAAAGAATGCAAAGAAAACTACAAATAAGAACATAAATACATTAAATGTATATGATTGAGGACTTAAGAAATCTGCAATAATTAAAAGATACTCATTTTTAGAACCTTGTAAAATTGTTGCAGGGAACATTAATATAGCTGATGCAAAAATTGCTGGAATAACACCTGCAAGATTTACTTTAATAGGTATATAATTCATTACTCTTTTATTTTGCGCTTGCATCATAACTTTTCTTGAATAAGAAACAGGAACTCTTCTTTCACCTAATTCAACATAAATAATTGCTCCAACAGTCGCTAAAATAATAACTACAATAGCAATTACTGTTAAGAAATTCATTTGTCCATTGTTAACTAAATCAATAGTTCCACCAATTGCACTTGGAATTGCAGAAACAATACCAGCAAAGATAATTAATGAAATACCATTACCAATACCTTTTTGTGTGATTTGTTCACCAATCCACATAAGAAGCATAGTACCAGTTAACATAGAAATTGATGATACAGCTATAAATGTATCCATATCAATTGAAATTGCACTTTGTCCACTTTGACCAGTTAATGAATTAAGACCCATTGATACACCAATAGATTGGATAAGAGTAATAACAATAGTTGTATATCTGATGATTTGCATATATTTTTGCATCCCATCTCTCTCTTTTTTCATTTTACCTAAAGCTGGGAAAGTTGCGGCTAGTAACTCCATAATAATTGAAGCTGTAATGTATGGCATAATACCTAAAGAAATAATAGACAGTCTTTCAACTGCATTACCACTGAACATATTAACAAGACCTAATGCATTGTTTGCATTTGAATCGAAGAATTCTTTAACTACGTCAATATTAACGCCAGGTACTGGAACATAAGCCAGTAACCTGTACATTAATATAAAACCTAATGTAATAAGAATCTTATTTATCAGATCTTTACTCATAATTATTTTCCAGTAGTTGTAACGTTTTCGTCTTTAATTTTAGATGCTAAATCTTTAGCAGCTGTTCCAATTAATTTAACTTTTGTAACACTTTTAGAAAGTTTATAAACAGCTTTAATTGAATCAAGTGTAATTTCTTCAAGTTCTGCAACTTGCTTAATTTTATCAACATTGATTGAATAAGGTTTTGCTACTCTTGAAAAGAATCCAGTTTTTGGAAGTCTCTTTTGGATTGGTTGTTGACCACCCTCGAAACCTCTTTTAATCTTGTATCCTGATCTAGATTTTTGACCTTTTTGACCTCTTGTAGATGTCTTACCCATTCCTGAACCTTGACCTCTACCTACTCTTTTTACATTTTTTGTACTTCCAGATGCTGGTTGTAAATTATCTAATGCCATCTGATTATCCTTTGATTCTTGCTAAAGCTTCAACTGTAGCTTGTACAAGGTTATTTGGATTATTTGAACCTAAAGATTTTGCAATAATATCTTTAACTCCAGAAAGCTCAAGAACTGGTCTTGCCGCACCACCTGCGATAAGTCCTGTACCTTCAGATGCTGGTTTTAATAAAATTTTACTTGCATTATATTTATGTTCAATATCGTGATTAATAGTTGTACCATTAATATTAACTTTAACTAATGATTTGAATGCATCATCTAAAGCTTTCTTAATTGCATCAGGAACTTCTTTTGCTTTTCCTGTACCAAATCCAACTGTACCGTTTTTATCTCCAACAACAACTAAAGCTGTAAATCTGAATCTTCTACCACCCTTTACAACTTTTGTTACTCTTCCGATTTTAACGATTGCTTCTTGAAAATCTTCTCTATTTACTGCTGCCATCATTAACCCTTATAATTTGATACCGTTATCTCTAAGTGCGTCAGCGAAAGCTGCAACAACACCATGATAAAGGTAACCGTTTCTATCGAAAACTACTGTTTCAATGTTATTTGATTTTAAAGTTTCAGCAAATGCTGCTGCTACTTTTACTGCATTCTCTTTGTTAGAAGTTAAATCTAACGCTTTAGAATTTACCGCTGCTAATGTAACACCTGCAACATCATCAATTGCTTGTGCACTTAAATATCTGTTTGATTTAAAAACAGTTACTCTAGGTGTTTGCGCAGTACCTTTGCTAATATTACCTCTAACTCTTCTTTTTCTAATAGCTCTTAAAGAGTTCTTTTTAGCTAAATCTTTTGCTCTACTCATTTTTCACACCTTACTTCGCAGTTTTTCCGGCTTTTCTAACGATATGCTCGTCAGTATACTTCACACCTTTACCTTTGTATGGTTCTGGTTTTCTGTAGCCTCTAATAATTGCAGCAGCTTGACCAACTTGTTGTTTGTCAGCACCTTTAACATGAATTAAGTTTTTCTCAACAGTAATTTCTAATCCATCAGCGATTTCATAGTTAATTGGGTGAGAATATCCTAATTGTAGTTCTAAAACTTTACCTTTAACAGCAGCTCTATAACCAACACCGTTGATTTCTAAAGACTTTTGGAAACCTTTAGATAATCCATCAACTGCATTGCTAATTAAAGCTCTATAAGTTCCCCAGAAAGCTGCAGATTCTTTTGTTTCACCAACTTTTGCAAGTGTAACATTTCCATCAGCAATTTCAACACCAACTCTTCCATGTGTTTCAACAGGAATAGTTTTATTTCCTTTTTTTACGTTAACAACTGTACCATCAACAGTAATTTCTACTCCTGATGGGATAGTGATAGGTTTTTTTCCAATTCTAGACATTACACTCTCCTACCATACTGTACATAGTAACTCACCACCAACGTTTGCAGCATAAGCTTCATCGTTAGCGATTACACCCTTGTTTGTAGAAACAATGATTGTACCATATCCGTTTTTGAAAGATTTGATTTCTGAAGCGTTTTTATAAACTCTTCTACCTGGAGTTGAAACTCTTTTAATTTCATTAATAACTGAATTATCGTTATCATCATATTTTAAAGTTACTTGAACAGTCTTTTTGTTGTTCTCTCCATCAATTACCTTGAAACCTTCAATGTATTCTTTTGCTTGTAATACATTTAAAACACCAACTACAGTATTAGAATGTAATAATGTTGCAACTTCTAATTTTCTCATTGCAGCATTTCTAATTCTTGTTAAAGCATCTGCGATTATATCATTCATCATAGCTTATATTCTCCTACCAACTAGATTTTTTAACGCCAGGAAGTAATCCCTCGTTAGCCATTTTTCTTAAACAAATTCTACATAAACCGAAATCTCTATATACAGAGTGAGGTCTACCACAAACAGAACATCTTGTGTATGCTCTTGAAGAAAACTTTGGAGTTCTCTTTTGTTTAGCGATCATAGATTTTTTTGCCATTACGCTCTTCCTTTTGTAAATGGAATTCCAACTAATTCTAATAATTTGTATGCTTCTGCATCATTATTAGCAGTTGTCCCAACTGAAATATTCATACCATGTGTTTTAATAATGTTGTCATATACAACTTCTGGAAACATTAATTGCTCATCTAATCCGAAGTTGAAGTTTCCTCTACCATCAAAACCATTTCTGTTAAGACCTCTGAAGTCTTTTACTCTTGGCAATGCAATAGAACAAAGTTTGTCTAAGAAGTTATACATTTGCTCACCTCTTAAAGTTACTTTGATACCTACAGGGTAACCTTCTCTTACTTTAAAACCAGCAACTGATTTTCTAGCAATAACTTTAACAGCTTTTTGACCAGCAATTAAAGAGATAGTATCTTGAATGTTTTGCATTAATTTACTATCTTTCATAGCTTCACCAGCACCAACAGAGATAACTATTTTGTCTAACTTTGCAGTTAACATTTTGTTTTTTGGGAACTCTGCTTCTAAAGCTGGTTTAATTTCTGAATTATATCTTTCTAATAATCTTGATGCCATCTTATTCACCTTCTACTTTTGCTACATTTGAGATATCAATAGGCATCTCTTTGTTTACAAATCCACCCTCAGGGTTTTTTTCTTGATCAGGCTTAACTGTTTTTTTAGCAACTTTACAATCTTTTACAATTACTTGTAATGAAGATGGTAACACTTGTAAAACTTCACCAGTCTTACCTTTGTCATCACCAGCGATAATTTTTACAGTATCACCTTTTTTAATTTTTAATTTAACAGCCATTATAATACCTCCGGAGCAAGTGAAACAATTTTCATGAATCCTGAATATCTAACTTCTCTTGCAACTGGTCCAAAGATTCTTGTTCCAATTGGGTCTTTTTTAGCATCAAGAATAACAGCAGCGTTATCATCAAATCTAATTAAAGAACCATTTTCTCTTTGAATCTCTTTATGAGTTCTTACAACTACAGCTTTAACTACTTGACCTTTTTTAACTTTTCCAGTAGGAATAGCTTTTTTAACAGAAGCAACAATAACGTCACCAACAGATGCATATCTTCTCTTAGATCCACCAAGAACTTTGATACACATGATCTCTTTGGCACCAGTGTTGTCAGCTACATTTAATCTAGTAAAACTTTGAATCATTAGTTAACTCCTGTAGCTACAATAGTCTTTAATCTGAAAGATTTAGTTTTAGATAAAGGTCTACACTCAATAGCAATTACAGTATCACCTTCATTTAATTCATTTCTTTCATCATGTACTAAATACTTTTTAAATCTCTTAACAGTCTTGTGATATCTTGGGTGGATAACTTGTCTAGTAACCAATACTGACGCAGTTTTGTCCCCAGATTTTTTTACCACTACACCTTGAATCTCTCTTTTATGTGTACTCATACTTTGGATCCTTAGTTAGCTTTTGCTGCAGTAATAGCTGTTTGAATTTGTGCGATATCTTTTTTCGCAACTCTTAACTCAGAAGTATTTGTTAACTGCATAGTTTTTAGCTTAGCTTTTAATTCAAAAAGAAGCACCTTTTTCTCTTTTAATAACTCGTTTAACTCTTGTAAACTTTTATCTTTAATATCAGAATAAATCATTTTCGCTATCTCTTGTTACAATTTTAGTTTTAAATGGTAATTTATGTTTTGCTAAAGTTAATGCTTCTCTTGATAATTTCTCATCAACACCAGCCATCTCAAAACA
Organism: Arcobacter sp. LA11; assembly: GCF_001895145.1. NCBI lineage: Bacteria > Pseudomonadati > Campylobacterota > Epsilonproteobacteria > Campylobacterales > Arcobacteraceae > Arcobacter > Arcobacter sp. LA11. The sequence continues at coordinate 68,502 of NZ_BDIR01000010.1, forward strand.
AATTCTACCTGGCTTAATATTCATAACCCATTTATCAACAGCACCTTTACCTTTACCCATTCTTGTTTCTAATGGTTTAGCAGTAAGTGGCTTGTCTGGGAATACCATAATCCAAACTTTCGCTTCTCTTTTAACTTTTCTAGTCATAGCAATTCTGGCAGCTTCGATTTGTCTAGAATCAATTCTTCCATGCTCTACAGCTTTAAGACCGAATTCTCCATAAGCAAGAGTATTAGCTCTCATAGATTTACCTCTATTTCGACCCTTCATTACTTTTCTAAATTTAGTTCTCTTAGGCATTAACATAATTATTTACCTCTTCTCTTTTGTGGTCTTCTTTTTGGTTTAGAATCAGTATCTTTTTCAGCTGGGATACCTTTTGCAAGTACTTCACCTTTAAAAATCCAAACTTTAATACCAATACAACCATAAGTAGTATGAGCTTCAGCAAAACCGTAATCGATTCTTGCTCTTAATGTATGTAAAGGAACTCTACCTTCTAAGTACCACTCAGTTCTTGCCATTTCAGCTCCACCAAGTCTACCAGAAACAGATACTTTAATACCTTTTGCTCCAGATTTAAGTGCATTTTGCATAACTCTTTTCATAGCTCTTCTAAATGCAACTCTTCTTTCTAATTGTTGTGCAACATTTTCAGCAGAAAGTTGACCAGATAATTGTGGCTTTCTCTCTTCTTTAATATTTACAGCAATTTCTTTTCCAACTAATGCAGAAAGGTTGTTTTTAAGTTTCTCAACGTCTGCACCTTTTTTACCAATGATAATTCCTGGTCTAGCTGCAACGATAGTAACTCTAACTTTCTTAGCTGTTCTTTCAACGATAGTTGAAGCAACACCTGCATAGTATAATTCTTTTTTAACGAACTTTCTGATTTTGTCATCTTCAGCAACGTTAGCTGGCATGTTAGAAAATTTTGGGAACCATCTAGAATCCCAGTTTCTATTAATACCTAATCTTAAACCTATTGGATTAACTTTTTGACCCATTACTTATCTCCTTCTGATGCCGCAGCTACTTCAATCATGATATGCGCAGTTGGTTTATGTTTTGGTGATGCACTTCCTCTTGCTCTTGGAGTAAATCTCTTAAGAACTGGACCTTTATCAACTCTAGCAGAAGTAATAATTGCATCTTCTGGCTCTAAACCTGCATTAGCAACAGCTGATGCAATAACTTTTGAAATAACTCCAGCAGCTTTATTAGGAGTGAATTCTAAAGATGCGATTGCATATTCTGCATTCATACCTTGAACTTCTCTTGCAATAAGTCTTGCTTTAGTAGGTGATAATCTGATAAATTTTAATACTGCTTTAGCCATTATCCTACCTTTCTTTGCACAGAACCTTTGTGCCCTTTGAATGTTCTAGTTGGTGCAAATTCACCTAACTTATATCCAACATGGTTTTCTGTAATATTTACAGGTACAAAGTTTCTTCCGTTATGCACATTAAATGTTAAACCAATCATGTCAGGTAAAACCATAGATCTTCTTGACCATGTTTTAATTGGTTTTTTATCATTAGCTTCTACAGCTTTTAATACTTTTTTCATTAAGTGTGCGTCTACAAATGGACCTTTTTTTATTGATCTTGCCATCTTAAACCCTTACTTCTTTCTTCTTGAGATGATTAATTTATCACTAGCTTTTTTCTTTCTAGTTTTATAACCTTTAGTTGGCATACCCCATGGAGTAACAGGATGTCTACCAGAGTTAGTCTTACCTTCACCACCACCGTGTGGGTGATCAATAGGGTTCATTGCAGAACCTCTAGTTTGAGGTCTTTTACCTAAGTGTCTTTGTCTACCAGCTTTTCCAACAACCATGTTAGAGAAATCTTCGTTTCCAACGATTCCAATAGTAGCAATACATACACCTAAGATTTTTCTCATTTCACCTGAAGGAAGTCTCATAATTACATATTTGTCTTCTCTACCCATGATTTGAGCATATCCACCAGCAGATCTTGCAATTTGTCCACCTTTTCCTGGTTTCATTTCAATATTATGAACCATTGTACCAACAGGGATGTTGATAAGTCTCATTGCATTACCTGGTAAAATATCAAGTCCTGACTCAGCAGCTTGAATTTTATCTCCAACTTTTAATCCAGAAGGTTGTAAGATATATCTTTTATCACCATCTAAATAAGTAACTAAACAAATTCTACAGTTTCTGTATGGGTCGTACTCAATAGTTGAAATAGTTCCCTCAACACCAAATTTGTTTCTTTTGAAATCAATAATTCTATATAATTTCTTAGCACCTGCTTCTTTGTGTCTAGAAGTAATTCTACCGTTGTTATTTCTACCAGCTGAAGCTTTTACTCTTACAAGTAAAGATCTAACTGTTGGTTTAGAAGTAATTTCAGAAGTATCCATAACAGACATAAATCTTCTAGCAGGAGTTATTGGTCTAAATTTTTTAATTGCCATCTATAATCTCCTTAAGCTGAAAGGTTCGCTATTTCAGCGCCCTCTGGTAATGTAACGTAGAATTTTTTGAAATCAGGTCTTTTCCCTGGCTTTCCTCTAAATCTTTTTACTTTTCCATTTTGTCTTAAAGAGTTAACTTTTGCTGGAGTTACACCAAAATACTCTTTAAATACTTCTTTTAAACTGTTTTTAGTCATTCTTGGACTAGTTTGTACAACAATTACACCGTTTTCTTGAAGCTCGATTGTCTTTTCTGTATATAATATTGCTTTAATATCTGTAATATCTGCCATCTCTACGCCTCTTTAGTTAATGAATCAAGTACTGATTTTTCAATTAGCACTGAATGATACGCTGAAATTAAGTAAGCATTTACTTCTTGTTTTTCAATCATGTAACAATTTTTAATGTTTCTGAACGCTAAGTATGTTTTCTCTTCAATTGATTCAACAATTACAAGAGTATCTCTTTGGTTTAATTCATTAATAATTGAAAGCGCATCTTTAGTTTTACCAGATTCAATTGCAATTGAATCAGCTACAAATAAAGAACCTTTTTCAGCTTGAGCGTTAATAGCAAAGTTTAATGCTAAAGCTTTTTGTTTCTTATTGATTTTTTGGTTATAGTTTCTTTTAGTTGGACCAAAAACTTGACCCCCACCAACGAATAAAGGAGATCTTTTAGAACCCCATCTAGCACCACCAGAACCTTTTTGAGCTTTAGGTTTTTTACCACCACCGCTTACTTCAGATCTGTTTTTTACTCTAGCTGTGTTTGCTCTTTGAGCTGCTAGATATGATTTAACATATAAGTATAAGTTATGCGAGTTAATATCTTTGAAAGATTCAGGTAACTCGTTTGTTTGTACTACTACTGCATTACTCATTTAGCAATCCTTACTTTTCCTAATCCACCATTTGGTCCTGAAACAGCACCTTTTACAACTAAAATACCAGTTTCTGCATCAAATGAAACAACATCATTTTTAACAGAGTTTGTTGTATTTCCGTATTGTCCTGGCATTTTCTTACCTGGCATTACTCTACCTGGCCATTCACACATACCAATAGAACCAGTTCTTTTACCCATTCTATGTCCGTGAGAAGCTCTACCACCAGCAAAGTTCCATCTTTTAACAGCACCAGTAAAACCTCTACCTTTAGTTTTAAAAGTTGTTTTTAAAACTTTAGCTTCAGATAAACCAGAAACATCTAAGTCACCAGCTTCAGTATTTGCTACATTTAATGTTACAAATCTGTTAAACTCAGCACTTAAGTTAAATTTCTTTTGTTGTCCTTCAATTGTTTTATTCATCTTTTTACCAGAAGAATAAGAACAAAATGCTACACCGTCAGTCACGTCACATACTTTAGTATCTAGAACTTTTAAAAGTGTAACAGGAACCGCAGGAACTGTAATAGTTCTGCTCATACCGATTTTTTCTACTATGAATTCCATCTAATTACCCTTTCTATTCTTGACCCATTGATCTAACTTCAACATCAACTTCTGGAGCTAAGTCAAGTTTCATTAACGAATCTACCGTATCAGGAGTAGCAGCAATGATATCAATCATTCTTGTGTGTACTCTGATTTCGAATTGTTCTCTTGCATCTTTATTTACGTGAGGACCTTTAAGAACTGTATATTTTCTGATTTTCGTTGGTAAAGGTATTGGACCTCTCAACTCAGCACCAGTTCTTTTAACAGCTTCAACAATTGAAGCAACACTTCTGTCTAAAACTCTATGATCATAAGCTTTAAGCTTTAATCTAATTTTTTCCATTTTTTTCCTTTAAAGAACTCGTTAGATGTGCCGAAAAAGCACTCTAACCACTTTTAGTGGACGCGGATTATAACTTAAACTAGATTAAATGTCAAGAGTTATGGTATTTGGAGATGTTTTTAGTGTAATTATTTTCCTTTTTAAAAGGATAACTTGTTTTATAATTCAATATTTTTAAGTAAAATGCAAGTTTTTTAGTTTTATTTGTATTAAAGAACAATTTTATTAAAGTATTTTTTTTAATAAGGAATGAATAGACATGATTGAATATAGTAGTTTAATCTCTGACGAAAACGGATACAAAAGATTTAATCACTTTGAGATAAGTAAAGATTTAGAAAATATATTAGCTGATGATTATCATACATATAATACAGATAAATTCTCAAAAGATGATTTGGTTACGCAACTTTACAAAAAAAACTTTGTTGATAAATATGATAGAGATACACAAAAAGAGATTTTTTCATTATATATAGATAATGAAAAGTTTAAAGAAAAAGCACAATTTGTTTATTCAATAATTGATATAGAAAAATATATAAATTTTGTAAATGAAAATTCACAAGTAGAAAACCCAAATGAACTCACAGTTAAATATAGTATATTGGACTCAGAGGGAGTCAAAGTTCAAATTTATAATTTGACAATAAATGACATTTCATTTGTATTTTAGATTTAAATACAAATGAATATCATAATTTTTTTATAATTCACTAGAACACTTAATACAAAAATTCAAGCCTTTTATTGTCTTCTTATTACAACTAGGACAATCAACTCTAAGCTCATTTTTACAACAAGGGCAAAAGTTCATAGTCTCATAATTAACTTTGTTAGTACATACGTTACATATACTTCTATTATAGCTTTCTGTTTTTGATATGCTATTTGATTTAAATTTATTTATGTCGTTTCTATATTTATTTTGAAGTTTAACTATTATATATCCAAAAATAACTACAAAAATTGCTATTGCAATATAATAAACTATAAAAGGAACTTCTAGCTCATAAAAAAACTTCAATAACTTTTCAATAAACACTTTTGGTAAAAACGTATAAATCAAACTTATCAAAGAAAAAAATGTTGGTATAAGAATCACTACAAAAATATTTTTAAACATTACATATAAAGTATACTTCTCTTTATAAAGATATTTTCTCATCATATAAAAAGATAAAAATAAAAGAGGAAGCAAAAACGCAAGTGTAACTAAATCTTTTTTTAATTGATAAGATTTTTGTAGTTCTTTCAAATCTTTTTTTATCTCAGATTTGTTCTTTTTGACAAAAGATATAAACTCTTTTACAGATTTTGATTCTTTAAAACTTTTATATAATGCTTCTTTTTGTTTCTTTATCTTTTCATTTTGTTTTACATATGAATCATATTTAGTTTTTATATTTTCTGAAGATATATTATCTTTTACAATGGATTTATCAGAACTTTGAGAACTAATTTTTTCAAATAACACAGTGTTGTAATTTGCTCTTAAATAATTTAATTCTGCAGTTATATTATTTAAATCTTTATTTAGTTCTTTTTCTCTTTTTCTTAAATCTTTTATTTTATGCTCTTTTTGAACAGCTTTTAATTTTGTATGCAAGATTTCATCACATCTGTTATCCATTTGATCATTTTTTATACTTTGATATTTCATATTATTGTTTTGATAGGTATAAAAGTATCTATTAAAATCATCAAGTTTATTTGAATCAACTACATTACGGCATTGATAAGGATATACAACAGAAGGATTATTTAAAACTTTTACTTGAAAATCAATTCCTAAACCAAGTGTTATAAAAATAAATATATCTAAAATGATAACAAAAAATATTGTCAGTTTTGATAACTTCTCTTTTCCTTTAAATGTAAAATTTGTACTGTAAAAATCTTTTATATATTGTTTTATCATCATAAATCCTAAAAGTTTAATTCTAAAAATAATTTTAAATTTTACTATAGTTAATCTTAGTTCTTTGTATTGTCTATACAATCAAATATAGATAATAAAAAAGATATAATAATTAAAATAAAAAGGTACAAGATGTCAGAAGTAAAACAAAACCTAAAAGATGTAGTTGAAGCAACAATGATTCCAGAAGTTGAAGACTATTTAGAAGATTTGCATAAATTATTAGAAGAAGAAAAGGCATCAGAAGATGATATGGATGCAATAAGAGAAATGGAATCTTTCTTAGTAGAATTAGAAAATATTCTTTTAGTACTTGAAGAAAATAAAATTAGTGATGAAGAAGCTAATAAAGTATATCAAAATATTTTAGGTATGATTGAAGAAAGTAAAGGCTAATATAACTGACAACAAATAAAAGAGCTTATGATGAAAGAACTCAATGAATATATTATTCTAAACGAACCTATCATTAGAGTAAGTTTTTTTATTTTAACATTATTGACAATGGCACTATTGGAATATATTATTCCAAAAAAAGAACTTTTATTGTCAAAAGTTAAACGCTGGATAAATAACCTATGTGTTGTTGTTTTAAACACTTTTTTACTCAAAATTATTTTTGCAAGTAGTGCAATAATGATATCTATTTATGTGTCAGAAAATAATATAGGATTATTAAATCTTTTTGAAATTCCTTTCTTCTTTTTAGTAATACTTAGTATTATCCTTCTAGATTTAATCATCTATTTTCAACATCGTTTATTTCATGAAGTTGATTTTTTCTGGAAATTTCATAAAGTTCATCATAGTGATATGGATTATGATGTGACTACTGGCTTTAGATTTCACCCTATTGAGATTATCATCTCAATGCTTATCAAAATTGTTTCTATTTTTATACTTGGTGTTCCAGTTATTGCAGTTGTTATTTTTGAAATCATTTTAAGTTCGCTAGCTTTATTTAACCACTCAAATATCAAACTTTCTACACTCTTAGATAAAAACCTAAGATATTTTGTAGTAACACCTGATATGCATAGAATACACCACTCAATACATAGTGATGAGTTAAACTCAAACTATGGTTTCAATCTATCTGTTTGGGATAGAATTTTTAACTCATATACAAATAAACCAAAAGATGGTTATGAAAAAATGATTATAGGACTAAAAGAGTTTAATAATAAAACAGAGACTGTATCAATATTGAGTATCTTATCTTTGCCATTTAGAAAAAGTTAAATCAATTTAAAATATATCTCTTCAGAAACAATATCTTTATTATCCTCTACTCTATCTAGATAAACCTTACCTTTTAGGTGGTCATATTCATGTTGAAATATTCTAGCTATAAAATCTTCAAACACTACGCGTTTTAAAGTTCCATCTGTTGAAGTGTACTCCACTTCAATTTTGGTATGTCTTGGAACCTTTGCTCTAATACTTGGAATACTTAAACATCCTTCCCAATCTTTATTTTTCTTTTTTGATTTTTTGATAATTTTTGGGTTTATTAGAACTTCATTTTTCATTAAGGGTGCGTTTGGGTATCTCTCATTTGGATGTGATGAGATTATTAGGATTTGATATGATTCGAAGATTTGTGGAGCAGCTAATCCTACTCCTTTGGATTGTTTTACACAGTAAAGCATTTTTTTGATGATGTTTTTTATCTCTTTTGAGTTTATATTTTTTACTTTTTTTGCTTTTTTTCTTAGTATTGGTTCGCCTAGTTTTACGATTTTACAGTTTTTTCTTAGCATTTTTATTCTTTTTATTGTTTTTCATATTATACATTCTTTTCTTTTTAGTAAAGAAAAGAACCAAAAGAAAAGCGTTCGCAAGGTTCCAAAATAGCTAAAAAATATATAGAAATTCTAAAATTACAAAACTCGGCTCGTACCTTACCTCAAACAGTTGTAATTTCTTTACGAATTTATATAGATTTTTCTTTACGCTATTTTGAAAATGCTTACAACTATTGCCCTTTCAAAAGATCTTATTTTTATTTTTTACCATGATATTTCATATTCTGATACATTTGCTGGCATCCAAGGGTAAATTTGACTTCCAGCTATAATATCGTTTGAATATCTCATCTGTCCCCAATATTCATTAGGATGATTAGATTCATATGTATTAATAAAATTTGAATAATTATGTTCCCATTTCCCACTTTTGCCTTCGATACCATCTTCCCAATAACTACTTGTATTAATTGGTTCTACTATCTTACCACGAGCAAGATTATCACCTTTTAGTAAATCTGTTTCTTCTAAAATTTTTATAAGTAAATTTTTTACTTCACTGGTAATTACTACAATATTATCAATAAGTACATCTTTTCGAAATACTAAATTAATCTTCTTTTTGATAACCATATTAAAATCAGAATCTAATGTAGGGAAAGTTGTTGATTCATTTATATATGTAACAAAACTTGATAACTCTTTATATTGATTCAAAACATTTGGTGTATTTAAATTAGTTACCGAGAATCCATAAATATTATTTCCATAATCTGTTCTATTTAATATTTGAACACTGAATTCTAATTCACATTTAACCCAATTCTCATCCTGACTATAAAATAAAAAAATATTAATTAATTCATTTCCTAAAGAACAAATTTCTTTATACCAATCTTCATCAGTATTTGTTGGAACTCTATATGATTGAGAAAAAACATTTTCTAAACACTCTTCAACTCCCATAAGTGTATGATTAGTATTTTGCTTGATTAATTCTATATCATCTTGTTTTATTGGTCTAAAATGTGCTAAAGAATTTCTGACTGTCCCTATTTCTAAAAGCTTATTTTTAATAATACTCATATTACCTCTAAAATAAAGTTTGAAAACTTCCCAATATGCTTTACTAGTTATCAGTTCTATTAATTCTCCACTTGTTAAATGCATCAAAGGAGAAGTTACATCAAAACCTAAATATCCAAAATTATTTGCCTGACTTATTCTTTGGTTTGAAATTCCTTTTATGGTTTTAGAACTACCGTATAAATCAAACTGACAATTCATCCATTCATTTTTATACTCATTTTTTAATATTATATAAACAAAAACTCTTAATGAGTTTTCAAATCTAAACAGTATATTTAATGCTTCATAATAATGTATATGAAGCCATCTTTTAGGAATTTCTATTGAACCATCTTGTTTCTTTATTTCTTGTTTCCATTCCATCTTAATTCTCACTTTTTATTAAATAATATATTTATAGATTATATACTATTTTACATAATATAGATATGTATTCATAAAAGTAAAGGCAAAGATTGGATAAAAGATGACTTTTATTTAAAATATTTAGTAGAATTTTCTTTTAGTTTTTTGTATATCTTATCGAAGTCAACTGGATAAATCCTAGTATCACCAATAGCAGTTATAAAATTCGTATCACCAAGCCACCTTGGTAATACATGATAGTGTACATGTTCAGCAATACCTGCACCTGCAGCTTTACTTAAGTTCATACCTATATTTACACCCTCGGCATTTAATACTTCTTTTAGCATCTTTGTAGCTTGTTTTACTCTTAGTGACATTTCTAACCAAACATCATCTTTTAGTTCTTCTATTTTATCTGTATGGATATTTGGGATTACCATCATATGCCCAGGAGAGTATGGATATTTGTTCATAACTACATAACAGTTTTTATCTCTAAAAATTACACCTAGTTTTTCATCATCTTTTGGATTTTCATAGATGTGGCAAAATACGCAACCTTCTATTTTATCTTCTGTTACATATTCAAATCTCCAAGGTGCGTACATTCTATCCACTTTTATTCCTTAAGAAATCCCTTTTTTAAGGGACCATATATTTTATGATTACTTTTTGTCTTCACTTCGTTCGTCACAAGACTACGCTATGAAGATCAGTGGAAGTAAATTCCACTTAAAGTAACAAAGCCTAAAGAGAACAACGAGTTGTCCTTAACTAAATGAAATTTGGTGCGTCATTTGCAAATAGTATTAAATCACCCTGCTTTGTAAGTGTTGCAAGTGATGATTCTAAATCTTTTTTCTCTTTTAGTATATATCGTTTATTTTCATCTATATTTGCACTTAGCAGATGTGTATTTAAACTTCCTGTGATAATTGCAAAATCAAATTTTTCATTTATTTCATTTGCTAACAAGATATTCGCTTCTGATGTTGATTCTACAAGTCCTGGAGTTACTATTACTTTTCTTCCTTCATATGTAGAACAGATATTTACAGCTTCAAGCATACCTTCTAAGTTTCCATTGAAACTATCATCAACAATTACTTTTCCACCAGCTTCAATCTTTTGCAGTCTATGTTCAACTTGTGGCAAATCTTTTAACGCCACTTTAATTTCATCAATACTCATACCAAGTTCATGAGCTACTAAAATAACTGCTGTTAAATTTATAGCGTTGAAGCTTCCAAGGATAGGAGCATGGAAATGTTGTTGTTCTCCATTGATAATAATATCAAACCAAATACCATCAAGGTTTGACATAGTTACATTTAGATTATCAGGAAATTTTGTGATAGTATCATACTCTTTCATAGGTACTGACTCGTGTACAAAACCTTTTATCATTTTTGGTGATTTTAGTATTTCCATTTTTGTATGAATTATATTGTCTAAAGTTTTGAAGTACTCAATATGTTGTTCTCCAACACTTCCTAAAATACAATATTCAGGTTCTAAAAACATAGTGATTTCTTCTATATCACCTTTTTCTCTAGCTCCTGCTTCTGCAATATAGATTTGAGTATCAAGAGGTAAGTCTCTATTTACATCAAGTACTATTCCAGCCATTGTATTTACTGACCTTGGTGTTTTATATACTTTGTATTTTCTTTTTAAAACTTGATACAAATAGTTTTTAATAGATGTTTTTCCATATGAGGCTGTAATAGCTATTGTTTTTAGATTTGGTACTGCTTGAAATCTCTCTTTTGCTTTATGTTTAAAAGAGATAAAAAACATTTTTTCTAAAAGGTATGAAATCCCATAAGCTAAAAATAGAGGAATAAATATAGCAGTTGAATGACAAGCTTCACTTGCAAGACATAATGCAGTTATTATAAATGTTGTAAATAGTAAAATTGCTAAAAATCTTTTTACTCTTCCTGTTAAGACCAAAGGTCTATCAAGTTTTCTATTCCACAAAATAAAACTTGTTAAATATAAAAGATAAAAATATATTGCAAAATACATATCTGGTAAAAGATGAAAAAGAACAATAGGCGCTACAAAATATGTGATATGCCATTGCCATTTATGATGTTTTAAAACTACTCTTTCCAAGCGGTAGTTATACCATTGTAAGTTTGTAATTAAATACCAACCAAGTGCCATGATTAGTATAATATGTGTAAATATATTAAAGTATTCCATTATTTAATTCCATTTTCGATTCTAAGGGCAATATCCTGTGCATTTCTAATAAAAAAGTAATGATCCCCTTCATATGATTGGAAACTACTATTTTTTATTAAACTATTTATTTTTTTACCTGATGATAAAGTTGTTGCACTATCATCTTCGCCCCAGAAAATCATAGCATTTTTTTCATAATTTTCAAAAGAGTTTGAAAAGTCTTCATCTACAACATTTTTGAAAGTTGCATACATACTTTCACTCATTTTATCAACATCTTTACTTCTAAAAGCTTTTGTAATTTTACCTAAACCAAAACTATTTAAAGTTTTAGCCATTTTGATTTTCATTTTTACTTCAAAAGATTTTTCTTCTAAGATACCAGCAGAACTAAGTAAGATAAGATTTAAAGGGTTAATTAAAGTTGCAACTTTTCCACCAAAAGAGTGTCCAGCAATTGCTACTACATTTGTATTTAATACTTTAAAAAACTCTTGCATAATATTTGCATAATCAGATGTTGTAAGTTCATAATCATTTGCACTTTTCCCAAACCCTGGCATGTCAACATAAATATGTCTATAGTTTTCTAAAGTACTAGAGAAAGCCTGTTTCATAATGTCTTTATTTGAACCCCAACCATGAAGAAAAACTATATCTTCGCTGGCATTTGGATTTACTATTTCATAAGAAATATCAAATTGTTTATCTAATAAATTTATACTCTTTAGAGCCAATTATTTACCTTTAGAAGCTTGGATTTTGTTTACATATTCGTATGTAATTTTGATATCTTTTTCTTTTGGTAAAGATTTTGCTAAAGATGTTAAAGTATCATTGAAATCTTCAAAAAGATAGTTTGACATAGAACCAGGAATTGGATTTATTTCATTTAAATATACTTCATCATTTTGAACAAAAAAGTCACATCTTATAAGCGAACCATCAAATAAAGTATTATAAATCTTTTTAAATGATTCTTTTATTTTTTCTTCAACATCTTCACTTATATCAGCTTTTAGAGCAGTTGAAGTTCTAGCAAAGTCTAAATACTTTTTATCAAAATCTAGAAACTCAGCTTTTTGTGGTTCTTCAATAATAGAAAATTTAAACTCTCCATTTATTTTAGTACCCGCAAGATTATATTCTTTGATTCCTGCAATAAATGGTTCAATAATAATTGCATCATCAAACTCATATGCAACATCAAGTGCATATTCCAATTCTTCTTGAGTTTTCACAATAGAAACACCAATAGAACTTCCTAACGTAACTGGTTTTATAATTACTGGAAATTGTACTACATTTACAGGGTCAGCTTTTGTATAATATTTGTATTGAATTGTTTTTACATTTACACTATGTGCATAACCTTTTGTTAAAAATTTATTGAAACTAACTGCACAAGCAGATTTTCTTGGACCTATATATGGAAGGTTATTAAACTCAAATATTGAAGCTAAAAGTCCATCTTCTCCATCGCCACCATGAGTGATATTTAAAATAACATCTACATCTAATGATTTTTCACCAAACATAGCTTTTTTTGTAAAGCCACCTTTTTTTATTGTTAATACATCACATTTTTTGTATTCACCAGAACTAAATAGTTTTGATTTTATTGTATTTGTTGGTATATGATAAAAATCTCTGTTTTGATCACAAAAAATATAAATTAGTTCATCTTTCAAAACATCTTTCATTGCAATTGCAGAAACTATTGAAATCTCATGTTCATAAGATTTACTTCCAAAAACTATACCTATTTTCAATTTTCTCTCCTAAAACCTATTATAAATTTTATTTTTGTAATTTTTTAAGTGCTTGTTTAACTAAATCACTTGTTGAAGTTGCATCACAAGTCTTTAATACTTTTGATACTATATCTTTTTTAAACCCTAAAGATTCTAAAGCCAAAGAGGCTTCTAAAGAAGATGAAGCACTATTTTCTCCTTCTTCATCCCCATCAATAATAAACCCTGATAACTCTACAAGAATTCTACTTGCACCTTTAGGCCCAATACCTGGGACTCTTTTTAACATTGATACATCATTTGAGCTTACTATTTGTGAAAATGAAGTTGGAGTAAATGTAGAACAAATTGCAAGGGCAACTTTTGGACCTACTCCATTTATTTTTATAACTGTATCAAATAGTTTTTTTTCATTTGAATCTAGAAAACCATAGAGTGTTTGAGAGTCTTCCCTTATGATATGCGTAATAAATAACTTTATTTTGTTATTAACAATTTTTGAACTACAGTTAATAGAAACAAAAACTTCATATATAATTCCATTCACATTTAAATTTAATAACGTTGGTTCTTTTTTTTCTATATTGCCTTCTAAGCCTACTATCATACTTTTTCTCTTGAATTCTTAAATTTTTATAAAAATTAATTAATAATAAATAGTTTTCATTATATAATAATCAAACTTAATCAATAAGGTAATAAAATATGCTAGAATTAATAACTAAAAAAATAAGCAATAAAATTATTGTTTCTCTTTTTATTTTAATGTCATTAACAAGTTTAACAGTGACCTATATCACGACTGAGCAAGTCAGAAAAGACTCCATTGTCACAACAAAAGAAAATCTTGAAATGTTAAATACAGCTATGTTTCAAAGCCTTAGAAATGCAATGAATACAGGTGACTCAGTACAAATTAAAAATGCGGAAGAAGAAGCAAGGCAAATTAAAGGTGTTACAAATTTAACTATTGCAAAAAGTAAGCCTCTTATAGAAATGTATTCACCTGGTGAAAAATTTACAACAGACCCTAATATAGTATCTTCATTTAAAACAAAAAAAGAGCTTTTACTAGAAATTGACAATGAGAAAGGTCATTCTTTAAGAATGATCAAACCTATGATTGCAACAAAAGACTGTTTATTATGTCATGCAAATCAAGCAGAAGGTGATATTGTTGGTATCATGGATTTAACATTCTCTTTAAATGAATCAGATAGTAGAATCAGTGATTTAGTAGTAGAGATTTTGATTATGTCAACACTACTAGGATGGGTAACGATTGGACTTATTCTTATAATTGTAAAAAGAGCTACTAAACCTATTGGTTCATTAAAAGAAGGTTTTCAAAACTTATTAGACTCAAATGACTCAAATATTAAACTAAAAATAGAATCAAAAGATGAAATAGGAGAAGTTGCTAATTTATTTAATTCATATATGGATAAAGTAAATGAAGGGCTAAGACAAGATGAGCTAGTTATTGAAGAAGCAAACGATATCTTAGAAAAAACAGGAAATGGTTTCTTTGTATATAGTGTTCAATCTACAGCTTCAAATCCATATGTTGAGGATTTAAAAAATAAATTAAATACTATGATTTTAAATACGAAAGAAACGCTTGATAAAATCAATGTAACTCTTAGAAATTATTCTGAATCAAAATTTGACTATAAAATAAATGACAAAGGTATTTATGGAGACTTAGGTTCTTTAACAGCAGGTATTAAACTTGTTGGAAATAATACTTCAGAGATCTTAGCTATGATTATGAATACTGGTGATTCATTAAATGAGAATACGCATACATTATCAAATGCATCAAATAACTTATCTAAATCATCAAGTCAACAAGCTGCATCATTAGAAGAAACTGCAGCAGCATTAGAAGAGATTACAGCTAATATCCAAGGAAATACTCAAGCTTCTATGGAAATGGCAGAATTGGCGAACAATGTTACTTCATCTGCACAAAATGGTCAAAACCTTGCAAATAGAACAGCAGGTGCTATGGATGAAATAAATACCCAAGTAAGTTCAATCAATGAAGCGATTGAAGTAATCGACCAAATTGCATTCCAAACAAATATCTTATCACTAAATGCTGCGGTTGAAGCGGCAACAGCTGGTGAAGCCGGAAAAGGGTTTGCTGTAGTTGCACAAGAAGTAAGAAACCTTGCAAGTAGATCAGCAGAAGCTGCTAAAGAGATTAAAGAAATCGTAGAAAGAGCTACAGATAAAGCAAGTGATGGTAAAAAAATCTCTGATGAAATGATTGCCGGATATGAAGAATTAAATACTAATATTAGTGCAACAATTGGAAAAATTGAAGATGTTGCAACTGCATCAAAAGAACAAGAAAGAGGTATCACTCAAATAAATGATGCTGTGAATTTACTAGATCAAGCAACACAACAAAATGCTCAAGTAGCAGAAGAAATTTCTGACATGTCAAATAAAATTGCGAATATGTCTAGTTCACTTGTTACTGCTGCATCTAGAGCTAGTTTCTTAGAAGAAGCGAGAGAAGAAGTTTGTAATGTTGACTTAGTTTATGATACTGCAAAACTAAAAGTAAATGTTTTAGGATTAAAAGATAAGGTATATAGTAAATTAGGAACTTATGAAAACTGGACAACTAAAAATTGTGATACGATTACAGATTGGATGGAGGAATATGTAAATATAAATCCAAATGCAAATAATCAATCACTAGAAGATTTAAAAACATTAAATAGTAACTTGACATTGAAACTTCAGGCACTAATCAATGGAAATGCAAATAAAGAATCAAATCTAGTATTAAATGAAAAAGCTAAAGAAGTGGAAATAGAATCTTTAAGAATCTTTGGAAGCTTAAATCGTCTTAAAAAAGATGCATGTAAAAGATAAGAGTTTTAAACTCTTGTCTTTTTAATTTTGCATACTTTTAATCAACTCTTCAAGTTCATCATCAGACACAGTATCAGAAGCTGCATCACCTGCTATAAATTTTGCTGAAGAAGCAATGTTATATTCTGAAATATCAATATCATTATTTTGACAAACGTAATTTACAACTCTTTCTATCTTTTGTCTATGTAAATCTTGATGTTGTAATAAACCAAAAGAATTAGAAATTAAATCGTTTATTTTTTTTGACTCATGAGAAGGAACATCTGTATTATTAACTAAACTACCAATATTTTCTAAATCTTCATAAATAGAAATTGAATTAGTTTCAGACTCTTTTATTACATCACAAAGTTCTTTTATTAACTCTTCGTACGTCATTGTAAGACCTCTTTTTCTTAAATTAATAAAAGTTTAGCTTATTTTCACTTAAGTAAAGTGTGTAATTATAGGCGATTTGCACACTTTACTAATAATTTAATGAATAACTTCTGCAATAAATTCTGTTGCGTAAGAACCTTTTGGTAAAGAAAACTGTATTTCCATCCAGTTTTTTTCTTCTTTATAATTTGTCTCTATCTCATCTGGAAAAACCCAAGAAAATCTTCTTGCACCATCTTCATTCATTTTTTCATCAAAATCTTTTTCTATATTTTGAGCTAAGCCTTCTGATTTTTTAACTCTTTTTCCACATAAAAGACCAGTTGCCACCCTATCTCTATTATAAAATTTCTCTGCTTCTTCTTCTAACTTTTCAATATGAAAAATTCTACCAAAAGGATAATGGCTCATTAAATCACCTGTTAGAAGCTTAAAAGGATGTTCTTGTTTTTTCATATTTTTAACAATATCTAAAGGCAATTCTAATTTTTCAAAAATCTCTTTTGGTTCAAAAGCATCAACTAGTTTTGAGATTTCAATTCTCTTTGATAGCCAATGATTAAACAAATAACTCTGATATGCATTTATATACATCTGTTTTAGTTTTCTATTTTTTTCTTTTAATTCACCATCTATAATAGCTTTACCTTTTTTATAATTATCACCTTCAATTCCAAATCGTTGAAACCCAAAGTAATTTGGCATACCAAAAGTAGCTATTTTTTGTACCGCTTCTTGAATTTTCTTAGAATCTATTAGATTAACTCTTTTTAATCTAATAAAAAACTTATTACCTTTTAAATGTCCAACTTTCATTTTATTGTTGTGTCTAGTAGTTTCTAAAACTTTTATATTATCATGTTTAAACATTTTTAATTTTTCTTCACATGATTTTGGAACTGAAATATTTTGTATAGTCATTGCATTTTTATCTTTTAATCCTGCATAACCTATATCTCTACTTTTACACCCTAATTGTTCAGAGAATATTTGAACAGCATCCCATGTTGTTAAATCTTTTTTTCTAAACTTGATAATAATATGTTCACCTTCACCACTAAATTCATATAAGGGAATCTCTGTAACCACAAAATCATCTCTATTCTGCTTAAATACAACATCTATTTTTGAATGACTCAAATACCTTTGTAACTGTTCCAACTACTATCTCCTTTTTATAGGTTATTTATTTAAAATGGTGATTTTTACAATCACTTTTATATTTTCCATTTACTGCTTTTGCAAATATATTTAATCTAATATTATGTTTGCTTGCTATTTTTTCAATTGCTGCTCTATTTTTTTGTGAGAAAGAAAATAAAAGTTCATACTCTTCACCAGAACATCCAATACTTTTATCAATATAATGAAAAAATTTAAACCCTACTTTACTTTGCTTTGACATTCTTTCTAACTCAAAAAATAATCCATCTGAAATATCCATTGAGGCATTTATATATTTTGAAACATCGTAAAAAAAGTCTGCTTTTAATTGAGGTTCTATAAATTTTGAATTCTTTGAAATCTTTCCACCTATTAAAAGAGTATTTAAATCTTTTCTACAACTTCCTAAGTCACCTGTATAACATAAATAATCGTTTTTCTTAACGCCTCTTCTTAAGATAGCTTTTTTTGTTTTTGAAACAATTGTAATTGAAATATCAAGCTTTTCATTTGAAATTGTATCTCCACCAATAATCTTTATACCATATTCAGATGCTACTTCTTTAAAACCTGAAGCTAACTCTTTTAAATCTTTTTTAGAATAATCTTTTGGAATAGCTACACTTAAAAGTGCATATTTTGGCTTTGCATTCATTGCAATTGCATCTGAAATATTTACAAGCATTGCTTTTCTAGCAATTTGTTTTAAACTCATCCACTCTTTTTTAAAATGTACATTTTCAAAAAAAGCATCCATACTATATACATATTCACCTATTAAGGCACCATCATCTCCAATAAATTTTGAGCTTTTATCAAACTCATTTATAAAAAAATCTTCTTTGTTCATAACGCGAATGTTATCATAATTGTGCTTTGTTTTCTGATTTTTTACTTAAAAACTTCAATTAGGATACTTTTTATCCTATTTACTTTAATTATTTTTTGATATAATCCAATCAAATTTTATTTAGGAGAAAAAATATGCCAAAAATTAACAAATATGTTGATATTGATACTGTAGAAAGAGAAGCAAAGAAAGATTTAATTGATAGACACTCACCGTTTATCCACTGTAATGAAACTGCAAAAGCAGGTGAACCATTTGAAGTTACTGTTAAAATGGGTAACGAATATACTCATCCAGATGATTTTGATCACTATATTGAGTCTGTAACTTTATATAACGGTGATGTACAATTAGCAAAAGCTTCTTATGTTCCAGGAACATTAGGAAATGTTAAAGCACATAACACTACAACTTTTACAATTATTCCAAATGGTAAAAAATTAAACTTAGTAGCTCATGGTTACTGTACAAAACATGGTATCTGGGAAGGTACACCTGTAGAAGTAGCTGTTCAAGCTTAATCTACAACTTTAAAAAGATTATGAAGGTAAAGAGTTTTTACTCTTTACCTTTTTTTATTTTAAAACTTTTATCAATCTTTCATCATTTAAAAATTCACTAACCAATTTTTTCATAGCATTAGGATAATTGGCTAATCCATTTTCAATTGCAATTTGACCTACAAAATGAGATGGAAAATTATATTGAATTGATAATATTTCATTATATAAGATTTCATTATCTTTTTTTACTATAAACTTTCCAGATAATTGATAATTTCCAGTAGAAAAACCCCATATATCAACAAAATTCTTAAGAAGAACAGCTTCAATTTTTATATTTGATTCTTTATTATATAAATTATTCTGAGACAATTGTTCTTTTATAGCATATACTAAATAATCAGAAAAATCATCACCATGAGGAGAAACCATACTTGCAGCTCGTAAAGCTAAACTTTTATTATTCTCAATATTATTCTCTTCTATATCAAGAACATCAACTTGTTTTAAATTTTTATCATTTAAATTATTTATTGTATCTAAGTCAGCTTTATATCCATGTCCTTTAAAAGTACATCCTGTTATAAAAAAAATAGCAACAAAAAATAATGCTATAAGTTTAAGTAAATTTTTCATATTAATCAAAGTCCTTACTATTATTAATTTCTATTAACATTTTACTAAATACTTTTTCTGAGGCTCTTTTTGCTGAAAGTGAAAAGTCATTTTTAAATTCATCAAAAGAAGCAGTACCTTCATCATAAAATGTTTTTTCCCATATATTTTTTCCATTATTATCTATTGCTTTACAATTTAAGCTAATAGTAAATTTTGTAGGGGGCCAAGTCATCATACTATCAGAAGAAGAATTAGTTTTTAAATTATATGTAAAGATATATTTAATATCTTTTTCACTAATAAACTTCTTATTCGAAATAGAGTCTAACTTGTAAACTTTCTTAAATATTTTTACAAGTACACTTCTAAATGCCAACTCAGTATCAGCATATGGAGTATAACCAACTTTATCTCCACCTCCACCAGGAGTAACTACGTAAGAAGCCTGATCATATCTTTTTATGTTGTACGCAACATTATAATTCTTCGTATTATAAATTGAAACTGAATCTGTAATTTTTTCTACATTTGGTGTCATCTCAATTTTATGAGTACATCCAGTAATAAATAAAATCACTATAACTAAACTACTAATTTTAAACATTTTTTTCATAAACATCCTTTATATAAAACTACATTTCTTCCATCATATGAGGAGAAGGAGAGTTCTCTTTTTTTTCTGCTTCAATACTTTTAATTATTGCATCAGGGTTTTTATCACTAAAATCAATATCGCATTTTTTTAAAAGACTTGCTTTACGTATTGCTTCTAATTCACCTTTTAACTTAGAATATTCCGTAGCTTCAATTCCATCTCCTCCTTCTAAAGCAAATAACATAGGCCAGAATAATACTAATGCAATACCCATTTGAACAGTATCTCCATCAGCTTTACTATCTAAATTAATGTATAAATTCTTAATTCTTCTTGTAATTTCATCTGCTTCTAATGATAACTGGGAACAATCATAATTTTGATATTCAACTTCTGAGATATATGACGTTGGCATTCCAGAAGGTTTACTTGCACAACCGCTAAAAAACAACGCACCAACAAGGATAAAACCTAAATATAATTTTTTCACTTACATCCTTAATATAATATTGGAAAAGATTATATCAAAAAGTATCTTATTTATTATTCTTTAATTGTAAGATTAATTATTTAATTTTATAAAATTTTTATATTTTAAATATTAGTTTAAGATAATAAAAAAAGAAAGAGTTTTTACTCTTTACCTTTTTTTATTTATATTTAGTAAGATTCTTTTATAAAAGAACAACAATAGTCAACTAAAGATGTTACTTTTAATTTATATTTAGAATTTTGTGCGATCTCAATACTTGCTGGACCTACGTATTCAACCCAGTCTTCGGCTGGTAACATTACTTCTAAAGTACCTGAGTTTATATCTATAATTGCTTTATTAACAGTATTTAATTCGTATTCACCTTCAAGCATAATACCTAAAGTTTTTTTACTACCATCTTCAAATGTAATACTTCTACTTGTAATATTTCCTTCATACAAAATATTTGCTTCTTTTGCAATAGAAATGTTATTGAACTCCATCAATTTTCCCTTTATTAAAAAATAATTTATAAGATATATTACCATATTTTTTATTTGAAGCCAATATCTATTTTTAATTTGATATAATTTTTTTAACATTTTTAATAGAAAGATACTATGCAAGGCTATATAATTGATATCAAAGCAGTTAAAGATGATGATTTAATCGTCTCAATATTAGCTGAAAATCATATTTACACAACTTATAGATTTTATGGAGCTAGGCATTCTAATATAAATATCGGATATAAAATTGACTTTGAATTAGAAACTAGTTTAAAAGGTTCAATTCCAAGACTCAAAGATGTTATGCAATTAGGTTTTCAGTGGATATTTGACAATGAAAAACTTTATTGTTGGCAAAGATTTATAAAACTATTTTATCCCCATTTAAAAGATGTTGAAGAGATTGATGATTTTTATTTTAAACTATTAGATAAATTATCTCATAAAATGATTAAACAAAATCCCAAAAGAGCTATTTGTAAAAGCTATTTAAAACTACTTAAACAAGAAGGAAGATTACACACAGATTTTAATTGTTTTTTATGCGAATGTAATATTGAAGGTGAGATATCTTTAGTGAGAAGTTTTATGCCAGTTCATCCTTCATGTACGTATAGCAAAAAATTTAAATTTGAAAAAATTGAAGAACTTTTACTTGATAAAAGTCTAATATCATTTGAAGATGAAGAGGTCGATTACTTATGGAATATCGTACTTCAAGGTTTATAAGCTTAAAGGTTATATAATATATTACTTTTAGCAAAAGGTGATTATATGTTTAAATTTGAAGAGCATGATGCATCGAACTATTTAGATGTAGAGAATGAAGACTTAGTTGTAACAAACCTTTTAGATAAATATGAAATATCCTCAAAAACTACTTTTTTATACAATGTGAATGACGATTATCATGCATTAATGGAATATATAAGTGAACAATACATTGATGAAAAAGTGATTCCAGAAGATATTATTGAACAACTTACTTCTAATATAAATTTTAAAACTTATTTACTTACAGCAATTCAAGAAAAAATGAATAACATACTATCTGATAACTCAACAATAGTATTTAAAGAGATTGTTACTATTGTAAACTTATTGTCTTTTGGGAAAAAGTTTGAAATTTTTGAAAGCTATAACTTTTATAATCTTGAAGAACTTGGCCTACTATTTAGAGAGTTTGAAGAAAAACTAAAAGAACTTAAAGATAGTGATGAAAGAGACTTTATAATTACTTTTAATCATTATACAATACTTATAGAAGTGGTAAATGAGCTATGTACTATAAACTCAACAGATGTATTAAGAAAAAAAACAATCAATCCTATTATAGATACTCTTAGTGAAACTATAAATATCGTAAAGTATAATGTTAAACTAGATGAAATTCAAATCAATACACTAAATAATATATTAGGAAAGTTACTATTTTATTATTCACATATACCATTTATAAATACTACAAATAAAGATTCTCAATACCTAATTGATGAATTTAAATTTAACTTTGAAAAACTTTGTGATGGATATCAACTATCGAAAAATACTAATTTTGGTGGAGATTTAAACAACGAAGAATATTATAAAATATTTTTAAACTCAAATACAACTCTACTTTCTACTTTAATATATAAACTTGATATCACTTATAAATATGATGAATTTAAAGATATCGAAAAATTTAAAAAGATAATAGAACTTTATATAAGTGTAATAGAACATACTCAAATACCTAAATTTGAAGATGTACTCGATTTTAAAACTCATCTTTTAAACAACTATATTTATATTTATAATAAAGAACTTGAAACAGATAATTATTTATATATGATAGATGAATTTATTGAAAATCCAGATTTTAATAGTTCAAATATGCATATAATTCATTCTTTAGTACTTTTTGCTTCAAATATAAATGATGAAAAACTATTAAAAATTCTAGAAATTCTAATAAAGCTAGATAAATTTAAAAATGATTATCATGAATTTTATAAATTAAATGTCTGTGATGTTATTATAAATAGATTTACCTATTCACAAAGTCAAATAATGACAAAAGAGTTAGTAAAAGGTATTGTAGAATATGTTGAAACAAATAAAATTGCATCACATTTAATGTCAATATACTCTAAAATATATTTATCTTTGTCTTTATACTATTCTTACTATAGTGATTTTAAATCATTAGAATACTCAAAACTATATTATTTTAACTATGTAGGAATAAATGGTAAAGATTTACTTGAAAATGAATACTCAAAACTAAATAGAGATATTTTATATAATCATGGAAAAAAATCTATTGAAGAAATGGATTTAGAAAATGTAATGATATCAGACTCTAAATGTATTGAAATTGGAACAAAACTATTAAAGATTTTCTTTGAACAACAAGAGATAAATTTAAAATATACTATAAATCAAAAACTATCAAACATAGTCACAGACATTTTTACAAACGATGGATTAAATGATGATTTATTAAATAAACATATTGAAGGATTTATTTCTAGAGATATTTTCCATGGATTAATATTTGTATCTATAGAAGGTTTATGTGAAAATGAATGTACTCTAATAGATTTAGGATATGAAAAAATAGAAATTCCATTAATAGATGGATATAAACTAAGAATGGCATATTCAAATGTTTATAAAAATATTTTTGAAAATATTTATGAAAATAATAAAGATTATATAAAACAGAATATTATCAACTTAATAATAAGCTATATAAAAAGTATTCCTATTTACTATGATAAAGTTACAAGACTCTATAACTTAGATAAACTCCAAACAGATTTAAATAAAAAAAATGAGGAAGAGTTTATATTCATAGAATATTATATAAATAACTTAGTAGATCTAAATAAAAAATATAGTTATTCAAAAACAAATGCATTATTTAAAGAATATGCAAACAAAATAAATGAAATTTCACCTGCATACAGAATGTCTGGACCAAAACTTGGACTTATTTTAAATTCTAAAGAAGATTATAACTCTTTAATAGAAAAGATTAAAAAGGTCTCTATTACATATAATAGTGAAGTTATAAATTTAGATTTAATATTTGCTGTTACTTGGGGAAATAAAAATAATATTTTAGAGAAATCATCTCATTGTGTTAGTTTAGCACTAACTAATAAAGAAAAGTATTATGAGTTTAAGTAATTAAGACTAAGGTCTTAATTACTCATCTAACAATCTGTCTTGTAATTTTTCTACTGCTGATTCAAGATTTTTAACATCTAAACCATATCTTGTAGCTTTTGCAATACCTTTTTGAATATTTTCTTCACTTAAGGGATCAGTGATATTACAAATAGTTTTTATAACATCAAGTATTTCAGTTCTATTTTCATATTCACTATCACAATTTTCAATATCATCAACAAACTCAATAACATTAATTAAATTATCACTTAATTTCCAATGCTTAAAAATACTAGCAGTGATTTGAGATGTTGTCATTCCAGAAACTTCTTTTTCTGCTTCTGCTAAAGTTTTACCAGAAGAAAGTAAAGTTTTAAACTCTTCTGTTTTCCCTTCACTATCAATTACATCTGCAAGGATAAATTTTCCAGCTTCTTGTAATAAAGCAGGTAAAACTAGCTCTTCTTTTAAATCAAACGAAACTTTTGTAAGCCACATTGATGTAAGAGTTGTTGCTAGATTTGACGCTCTCATAAAATCATCACTATTTATTCCATAAACAGATAAGTTTGTTTTTAATAGATTTTGTACTGTTCCACCTATTGCAATAGATATAGTAAAGTTTATTCCTAATAAATTAATAGCTTTGCTCGCTGTTTCAACTTTACTTCTAAAACCAAACATTGCAGAGTTAGAAACCTTTAAAAGTGTTGATACAATCAATGCATCTTTTTCAATAATTTTTAGTAATTCAAATGCCTCTTTTTCACTACTTTGCCGAAACTCTTCAATTTCTGTAATTGTCTTTGGTAAAGGGGGTAGAGATTCAATCTTTTCTATAATACTTTCGTTCAAAACAAAACTCCTATTGCAAAAAAATTTATTTATAAATTATATCAGAATAACCTTATTTATACATTGAAACGGAAATGCATAACATCGCCATCTTGAACAATATAATCTTTTCCTTCAAGTCTTAACTTACCAGATTCTTTACATTTTGACTCACCACCAAGACCAACAAAATCTTCATAAGAAATTACCTCAGCTTTAATAAAACCTTTTTCAAAATCATTATGAATAACTGCTGCAGCTTGTGGAGCTTTTGTATCTTTTTTAATAGTCCATGCTCTAACTTCAACTTTTCCAGCTGTAAAATACGATTGAAGCCCAAGCTTGTCAAATGCAGTATGTATAATTTGTTCAAGTCCTGATTCTTCAACACCTAAATCAGTTAAAAACTCTTTAGCTTCATCATCTTCAAGACCAACAAGTTCTTCTTCAATTTTTGCACAAAGTACAATTACATCAGCATTTACTTCTTTAGCATGTTCTTTTACAATATTAACTAAATCATTTCCACCATCAGCTAATGAATCTTCATCTACATTTGCACCATAAATTACATCTTTATTTGATAAAAATCTTAATTCTTTATCCATTGATATAAAATGTTCATTTTCTAAATCATCAAAAGATTTAACTGGTTTTAAATCCTCTAAATGATTTAATAAAGCAGTTGCAACTACTAGTTGTGCTGCTGCTTCTTTAGAACCTTTTGATTGTTTTTTTAATTTTTCAATTTTTTTCTCACATTGAGTAATATCTGCATAGATTAATTCTGTTTCAATTATTTCAATATCTCTTAAAGGATTAATTTCTCCTTCAACATGAACAATATTTTCATCTTCAAAACATCTAACCATATGTAAAATAACTTCTACTTCTCTAATATTTGATAAAAATTGATTTCCTAAACCTTCACCTTTTGAAGCACCTTTAACAAGTCCTGCAATATCAACAAAATCAATTGTTGAATGCTGAATTTTGTCAGGAACTACAATTTTTGCTAATTCTTCTAATCTTTTATCAGGTACTGGAACAATTGCCTTATTTGGCTCAATTGTACAAAATGGATAATTTTGTGCTTCTGCATTTTGCGCTTTTGTTAAAGCATTAAAAGTTGTTGATTTACCTATATTTGGAAGTCCTACTATTCCTACACCTAATCCCATTTATAACCTTTTTATTTATTCTTTTATATCCTTGTGTTCTAAGGAATTTTAAAACAGATTATAAACGAAAAAGGCAAAAAAGTAGATAAAATGACTATTATTCGGTGCTTTAAAAGTTCAAATTCTTTAAACTTTTATCATATTTTTTCTCACAATATAATTTTAATACTAAAAAATTTACTAAATAAGGATTTTTATTCATTTAGATAATAATTTAACTTAAGTATAATCTTCATATAAAATATAAGGGTTAATACATGTCTCTCATAAAAATAATACTACTTTTAATTATTAGTTCCGTAATCTATGCAAAACCAATTGTAATAAATGATAAAACAAATTTCATTGATTTATTACCTTATTCACAAATTTATATTGATAAAACTAGAAAACTTTCAATAAATGATATACAAAAAAAAGAAATTACTTTTAAAAAAAATAGTCAATCACTTTTAGGATTTGGTTATTCACCAAAATTTGATGTATGGATTAAATTTACATTACAAAATGATTCAGACAAAATAATTTATAAGATAATAGAGTATGATAATACTCTTACATCAAAAGTAGTCTTTTTTGATCCAAATAATAAATATCTAGAAAAAAGA